>JAYVRH010000567.1:0-4322 GCA_043776495.1 Cyclobacteriaceae bacterium | reverse complement strand
TCGAGATTATTATACAAAGCGAAAGGGATACCTTGCTATCGATTTTGTGTGACAGAATTGAAGGCTTCGAGCAACTCTCGCAACGGGCACGCGTTGCAAACGCGCGCCATACGGGGGTCGCATTACGACAAATAGTCATAAGCCGCGAAACCTTGCCTACTGGCGACTGCCTACTCTTAACAATCAAGTCAAAAAAGAATTCAATTTCAATCTAAGCCTCTTGCATCTTCAGAACCGGATACTTCCGCTGCATCCATTCAAAGCCTCCAAAAAGCACTCCGCAAAAAACGAGGTTGCCAACCGCCATGTTTCGCAGAAAGGGTAGTGCAAGGTAGCAGCACTTTAAGAGCCCATTGAAATCTCTGGTGAAGGGTAACCCGGTAGTGATGTCTGTGCCGCCGCCCATCCATACGCCGAAATCAGAAATGAGCCAGTGTATCACGGCGCCTGCAAGTCCGGCTACGGCCACATTCAGAAAAGTAACTTTTTTAATAAAGTGGCCCAGCACCACGATCACGGCAAAGCTCCCGTAAATCCAATAGGCGCCTGAATATAGGAAGGTCCAATGATCGAAATAGTAGATGCGGTTCAGGAGCATGTCGCTGATAAACAAGGCAAGGAGTGGGACCAGAAAAGCTTTCCATCGATCCGCGAAATAACAACCGCCGAAAAGTGCGATGGCGCCAACGGGTGTAACATTACTCAAAATACTGAAGACATTGCTGGACTGAAGCAAACGGAAAGTAGCTGCCAGCAGGATCATGATGATCAGTGCGGTGGTTCTGGGTTGAAGTGATTTAAGCGACATAGTTTTAGAGTCTAATATTTGCACCGACCATGGCATTCAGACGCATTGTATTATAACCGTATAGTTCCATGTAGTCAGCATTCATTAAATTCTTTGCGTCAATAAACAAGCTTAGCTTGTCGTTCATGAGTTTGTATTCGAGGTAAACATCCAGTAAGGCATAAGCCTCAAGCGTGACGGATTCAGTGACAAAAGTCGTAGAATTAAAGTACAAATCCGAACGCTTGCCGAAAGATTTGAGATTGGCACTGGCATAGAATTTTGGTGTCACTTGATAGCCAACTTTTAATCCGAAAGAATTTCTTGGCCGACGGATAAGATTATAGGTGGTGGTCTCCGTGGGTCCGCTTTTATCAGTAAGGTATCCATCCACATAAGCATAAAAGGCTCGGAAGGTGAGCGATTTGCTGGCCCTCGCACTGATTTCCGCTTCAAACCCGCTGTCATTTTGCTGGTTCAGATTGATGTATTTCGACTGAAAAGTAACGGGATCAAAAGAATAATAGATCACATCTTTCAATTGCCTCTTGAATGCAGTGAGACGCACATCAAATATTTTATCCTGACTGAACCATTGAACCCCTGCCTCCAGGTTCTGACTTTTCTCAGGTTTAAGATCCGGATTGGGTCCATATTGACCCACGAGTTGATTGAGTGTGGGCGCCTTAAAACCGGACGATACATTCAAAAAGAGTTTTAGTTGATTGCTTACGAGATAGGATGGGTTAAAACTATAGGTAAAATTGTTCCCAAATTTAGAGTGGCTGTTGTATCGCCCTCCCAGTTCAACAGAAAATCCTCCGAAACCTTTTAGAAATAACGAAGCATACGGACTGGTGATGGTGACCGTAGGATTTTTCTCTACCGTGGTTGTGTCCAACATGTGAATATTCTGATAACTCAATCCAGCAAGAAGTTGGACATGCTGAGCCAGTTCCTGATTCCAAAAAAGTTCGGAATGCTGAAATCTTCCCTTGTAATTGGATACTCCGTAGTCGCCGTCAAAAGTCCGATCCGTTTTATCATATCCATATAAAAGATTTACCGATCCCTTTGTTAATTGATATTGAGCGGCCAGTCCTGTGTTTAATAAATCAGAAGTGTACTTATTTTGTTTTGAGTCAGCGAACCCTCCTGCATCATACTTGCCTTCAAATGTATTGTATCGAACGTAGGGCTTGATGGAAAGCACCTTGCTTAAGTTAATCCCAAGGTTGGCCTGGAATGCGTTTTGGTTATATCCATCCTTATCGAAATCAGCTGTACCTATTGCATCTTTTGCTTCGCTGATACCATCTGTAGAAAATCTGGTGTAGCCAATATTGTAATTGAATTTTTCGGTACTCCCGGATACGCCAACATTTCCTTTCAATGAATTGAAACTGCCATAGCTCAGACCAGCCGTGGCTCCAAAAGGCTTATCACCTTTCTTCTTTGTGATGATATTAATCACTCCTGCGATGGCGTCGGTGCCATACAAGGTAGATTGACTTCCCTTTAGAATTTCAATGCGCTCGATTTGATCGACGGGTAAGAGCCGCAAATCAAAAGCCCCGCCCACTCCGGAAGGATCGTTGACCGGGATGCCGTCCAATGTAATCAATGTGTAGCCGCTTCCTGCTCCGCGAAGAAATACACCTTTGTCTTTACCGGGATTGCTATTGGCCCCGTTGATGACGAGGCCTACTTGCTCATTGAGCAGTTGTGAGACATCTTTCCCTGAACTCCGGGACAGTTGCTCCTCGTCAATGATGGTGAGCACCTTGGCGGTTTCATTTACATTTTTGGGAAACTTGGTGGCGGTAATCACAACATCGCTCAAGTTGAACGACTTAATCGAATCTTGCTGGGCGTTGATTTGATTTGGCGCCAGCCACCAAAAGGCAATTAGAGTGATTGCCCAGACTTTTCTCTCTTTTTTCATATAGAAAAAGTTTAAAGGGTTGAAAAAAGAGTAAAAGGCTGAATGAAACGTTGACTTTGTGTTTTCGCTTGGATCAATCTTCTATCATCGTAGCGAAACAAAAAAACCAAATGAATCACAGTCGCTTTTTACCCGAAGCACTGAAATAAACAATTTGCAATGGCAGGTCTCCTGACTTGTACCCTGTTGCTGGTCTTCCCACCCCGTCCCGATGGCTATCGGGATCAGGCAGTGACTTAAAGATGAAGCAACGCTTCTCGGTACTTACAGTAGCGGGAACTGTTCCGGAATTGCCATGATGTGATCGAAGGCGCACCGGATTCCCTTTTAATCCTATGATCTTGTGAGGAACATAAGAACCAATACAAGTGCAAGTATAGTATTTTTTGTGGAGATGTTAGAAATAGGAGGAGAAGCCAAACTGGAAGCCCGCTGTTCTTGATGGTGGATTGCCAAGGATGTCACGTTGCCAGTTGTAGCGGTAGTTGAGGCGGATGACGGTTTGAGGATGTGGTCGCCAGCTGAGAGATGACACTATTGAGAAAAGATCATCAAAAATATTTCCACCTGTTTCGTTGAATTTTCCGATGTTCCAGTCTACATACTCAAGCCGTGCTGAGGCATTAATGACCGATCTGTCGAAACCAAAAACTGGCTTGTGGAAAATTGGTTGAACGATATCAAGAAATCCTCCGGCTTGTTTTCTTCCGTATTGCTGCGTATAGGTCGTCGGGATGTTGACATTTACAAAGGCCCATTCCGCGAAAATGTAAGTTCCTGTTTTTTTTATTTTTGAGTTGAAGTCAACGGCCCAGGTGTCGACACGTCTCTTCTCATCCAAAGCAATGCCATCATCCTGGAACTTGTTGTACACTCCGCCCATGTAAGAGAGGCCGAGTTCTCCAATTTTCTTGTTTCTGATCGCCCCTTTCATGGTCAGCAATGGCACGCCATTGAAACTTTCTTCAAACCTGTTGGGATTTAGTTTAGTTGCCGGAAGGAAAGTTCTATTCTGGCTGTTGGATATGATTTGGTCATCAAACCCATTGGTAAGATATGCTTCGTAAGCGAACACCCAGTCCTTATCATATTTTTTTCCATAGGCACCAAAACCGACATTGCTCCAGGTGGCAGGCAATAGCCGGGTGGCAGAAACGGGTCGGTCAATGAATTCCCATTTAGGACCGTCATGATTTTGATTAAAGGCTCCGATCGGATTCATCACAATGCCACCGCGGAAATTCAGGAGGGGATGAAGTTCAAAATCCACAGAGGCAAATTCAATGTTGATTTCCTTCGTGCCGTCTTCAAACTCGATCTCTGTTAGAAATTTTATCCTTTTATATATGCTGGAAGCAATAAAGAGTGTCAACCTCCTCATCTGAAATTGACTTCCCTCAGAAACTCCATCGGTGCCCAAGTGTTGCCAGTTGGCTTCCAGATATCCTCCCAATGATATTGGAAGTTTCCCGGCGCGTAAAAAGGGGCGGTTGTACACGGCATCCATATTCATCAATAGGATATCTGGAAGCCAACTGGCAACACTTGGGCACCGATGGAGTTTCTGAGGGAAGTCAATTTCAGATGAGG
>JAYVRH010000566.1:0-15695 GCA_043776495.1 Cyclobacteriaceae bacterium | reverse complement strand
CTTCATTCAGCGAAAGCACAAACACATTCTTGTAATCGAGGTTTCGTGTTTCAAGGACACCCATCACCTGAACACCTTTGAGTGGCTCGCCGGTGAATGGAATTTTTTGAGTATTTACCAACTGACGGAACAACCTCATAAAAGATTTTAACGCAGCCTGCAAATGCTTCTCTGGGATTGCATCAGGTGGTGGGGCTTTGATCGGTCCTATTACTTCCTCAAGCCGATTAATGAGTTTAAGAAAATGGAAGGCGTATTCCTTGTCCAGTTGGGTAATGGAGGGAAGGGTACCGATCTTATTAATAATATCGCGTAGGTAAGGCATTAACTCCTGGGCCTCCATCTGCTTAAACATCAATGGATAAAACTCAGGACCAGAGGAAAGCTCTGAATGATGAACGATGATGCGATTATTTTCTATGATCTCTTTGCGGCGGTGATTGGCATGGGAAGGATCGATCGCCACAACATAAGGATGACCAAGAATTGATAACACTTGCCGATGATTGAAATAATCCTCCCGTCGGTTGCTTTGAAGTTCGATGAGGAATTCGATGAGGTTGAACATGGGAGTACTCGCCAGCGGAAAGCCCATCGTCACGTTCAGTTTTTCAACAACCCCGGAAATTCCATGCAGTACCGGAAGCAATAGTTTTTCGTCCGGGAGTACGATCAGTGTGTCTTCAGGGTCTATTCCATGCTTCAATTGTTCGGTTAGCAATTGTGTCATGATTTTGGCCTGACCCACGTGCTGGGCTGCACCGATTATTTGCACCGATTTCTCAGAATTAAAATGGGCAGGTATACTTGTCGGAAAGGTCTTACCTAAAACAGGATGTTGCTGGTATTGTCGAAAAAAGAATCCGGCCTCCTGTATATTATTATTGACATAGTGGGCGTCAATGTCCCAATAGACTTCAGCCTCCCCCCGCTTTACCAATGAAGTAATGATTCTCTCTTCGGCCACCGTGAGGGCATTAAATCCGGCAAAAATTACATTGCCTTTACTAACCTTTAGCTCCTGTTCTGCCACAGCGCGATGCAACATCCCTTCGTAGGCAAGTCCATTTACCTTCAGATCATCGTGAAATGCGTGATACACCTCTGTGAGTTGCCGCCACACGTGCAAAAACTTTTGTTTATTGGCTGTGAGGTCTTCATCAAAGTTGCCCCAGAAGCTTCTTAAAAATTTAATTTGCTCCTCTGTAAGAAAATCAAAACTTGAATCGAGTTCTTTCTGATTGCTGAGGTCCTTGAACAACTGATCGGCATTAACCATGTATTTGTCAACTTCATCAAAATCACGGAGCAGCATTTCGCCCCAAAAATAAAATTGATCAAAAGGCTCTGGTGAAAAATGTTCTGCTTTCTGACGGCCCAACACGTCATAGTAAGATTTGTACAACCGGTGGATAAGCTCAAGCTTGTCGGGTATCGCCCAGTCAGAAAAATTTCCAATAAAATCCTCAATAGTCAAAAGCTGTGGCGCAAATGTTGGTTTGTCAAGTAATGAACTCAGGTGCTTTCTGAAATAGAGTTGCGCACGTCGGTTGGGAAACACAAATGTGATCTCCTCCAGATGTGGATGCACCTTAATAATTTTTTCGGCCAGCTCGAGTAAGAATGGTTTCATCAGCTTAAAATCCAAGTCCTAACTGACGTTCATTTTTTTTCTTCACCACTTTCATCTTCCCATCACTCACTGAAATCACTTCCTGGTCATGGGTATAAAGCAGGTAGCCCTCCACTTCAGTAAAATTCATCTTCTGCAAAATTTGAATATACTCTGATACTTGTTTTTGATCAGCCTTTGATTTCTCACCCGTCTTAAAATCAATTACAATCGCTTTCCCATCCTTTGTGATGAGGCGGTCAATGCGATTCCAAACACCACCGGGTAAAAGTATGGAGGCTTCCGTTCTGACTTTCCAGCCAGAAGAAAACCATGGACCTACCAATGGATGGGCCATTAACTCGTCCAATTGCAGTTGAATGATGGGTTTTTCTTCTGTCAAGATAAGGCCATCCTGTACAAGTTTTTCCAGTGTGTGTGGTATCTCGCTCGCAAACTGTATCCGTGACAATACAGCGTGAAGGTGAATGCCATAGTTAATCTTGTTTCGTTGATCGGATTTAATACCCTCAAAAAAAGTAGTCCCGGCCTGGCGAATCACAAGTTTATCACGCCAGCGCGATGAAGAGTAAGATTGAAGTTGAATGCCTTCGGTGAGTTTTTCCTTCGGCTCAACGGGTACCCGATGCCAATCGCCACTCACAAATTCCTGGCTCGCTTCGTTCCAACCCGCAATCAGGTTTTCATTTTGTTCAAGGCTCTGATGAAGCCATCGGGCTACTGTTCCTCCGAATTTTTTCTTACCGGGATGAGGGGCCGTGATAATCATCCCTAGTTCTGCGCGGGTGAAAGCCACGTACAATAAATTCAGATTGTCAAGGTAGGTCCTCGTTCGTTCTTCCTGGTACGCCTCATGAAAGTAGGTTGTCTCTAACTTTGATGAATACTTTACCGGCAAATACCCTGCATCAGCAAAAGGAGCCTGTTCTGATCTGACCCATAGATTGGGAGCATGAAAATTGGTTTGATCAACATTCCAGGAGCAAAAAGGAATTAAAACATACTTGAATTGCAATCCCTTTGCTTTATGAATCGTGAGGATTTTCACTGCATCCACTTCGCCGGATATTTTGATGGATGCGATTTCCTTACCTTTATTCATTTCCCACCACTCTAGAAATGAAGCAAGGTCATTTCTTTCACGGCTGTAAAAATTGAGCACCAGGTCCTGAAAAGCCTGGAGGTAAGTCAATTCACCTATTTCATTTCCAAGTCTGAAAATTGAAATAAGTGTTTCAGTCAATTCAAAAAGGGGCAGTTTTTTAAGAGATAATTTTTCTTTCGTAAATGCCTCCGGCAGCTGGCTTTCAAAAAAAACCTGGTTCGATACTGCAAATACATCGACTTCACTTCGATCGGGCTCGTGAATTCTGGCAAACTCAAAGGAAAGTTGTGCGCGGGCTACCGGGTCTTCGGGATTGAGCAAGTAACGCATGGCTCCCAACAACAGGTTTACGGATGCAGCACCGTCGATGCGTAGGGAGTCGTTCGACACGACATCATACCTGCAGTTTGCCAAGGCATGCTCTGAATTTCTGTATTGAAGGAGGTGAGATGCAACTTCATGCCCTTCATGATTTTGACGAACGAGGATGGCAATGTCACCCAACGCCACACCTTGTAGTTGCAGTGATTCGAGGTGGTGAGGAATTTGATCCAATGACTGTTTCTTCCAATGATCATCTTCGGCACTGGTCAAAAAACTAATCCGCACGAAGCCATCCTGATCGATTGACTCAAGCTGAGATACATCACGATAAGCAGTTGCCGGAAGTGTTGATCCCATCTCAGTAGAAACCAGATGAGAGGTTGTTTCAAACAAGGCGTTGTTAAAACGAACGATGTTCCTGGCACTTCTAAAATTCTTATCCAGTTCCGTAACCTCTACTCTTTCCTTTCCGATTTGATTTTCGACTTCTTGTTCCAATAAATTAAGATCGCCACCGCGCCACCGGTAAATGGCCTGCTTTACATCGCCTACCACCAGACTTGGATGCCCCTGATCCAGACCATTGGTGAGTAGCGGTAAAAAGTTTTTCCACTGCATTCCAGAAGTATCCTGAAACTCATCAATCAGGTAATGGTGATAGAAAGAACCAATTTTCTCGTAGATAAAAGGCGTATCGCTGTCACCGATGATGCCACTCAAAAGTTGGGGTGCATCGGCCAGCAGCATTACATTGTTCTCAACTTTATACTCCTGCAATTTTCTTGCAATGTCGGCCAGCAGCCCGAAGACATACATATTTTTAAGTGCTACCTCTGCTGATAATGCTTTTTCATATTGTTTATCATAGAGGTCCAGGATCGTATTCAAATTGGGGGCAAGTTTTTGTTTAGCAGTCTGAAGGATGTCGGCTATATGAGGTGAGCTTTTATGTGGCCAATTTTCAAAAGATGTAAATTCGTTGCTTACCCGGTCACCCGGGACTTTAAAAGATGTCAAGGATTTATTGAAAGCAAACTGTTCAAAAAATTTCCCCAACCCTGAACCAGATTTAAATGAAAAATCGTCTGTACTCCACCCTTTTGAATCAATAATTTGAAGCACCTCGGTCGCAGGCTTTGATACCGCTGCCAAAAAAGAGTTCTTTATTTTCGACAACTCCTCCCGTAAATGCCGGAAGAACTCCGGGCTGGCGCTGTCGAGTTTTACGTTCCCTTCAATGGCTTTAAATTCTTCACGAAAAATTTCCTGAGCAAAATCACGTAGGCTTTTACGCACATCCCATGCACGGTCATTCAGTAGGCTATCCTGGGCAAATTCAACTACCCATTTCGTTAGTTCCGGCTTATTCCCTAACTCATCGATCAGGTTGTTAATCACCTCCTCCAGCACAGCGTCGGTGTCCACCTCGAGCCGATAATCTCCCATCAGGCCCGACTCACGCGTGAACGACCGGATCACTTTCTGAAAAAAAGCGTCGATGGTGCTGATCGAAAACTGATCGTAGTGGTGAAGAATTTCTGATTGAAGTTCGGCGCAGTTTTGACGGAATGTGACCTCATCCTGTTTCAAATCCTTCTTCAACTCTGTCGCCAAAGGATCATCACCTCCCTTTGCAAAGTCATTCAAATAACCCAGGATACGGTCCTTCATCTCCTGAGTAGCCTTGTTAGCAAAAGTGACGGCTAGAATGTGGCGAAAATAATATGACTTGTTTTGAAGGGCCAGCAAGAGGTACTCCTTTGCCAGGGTCCGGGTTTTTCCAGAACCGGCAGAGGAACGATAAAGTGTGAATGTCTTCAGGGATTCGAATTTATAATTTACGATTTACAAATTAACGAAACCAAAACACAAATCATCGGCAATTCTTCTTCGCGAAGACGCCCCATGAGGGCGATTCGGTCGTGTCACTTAGAATGTATAAATTGAATTAATTCTGTGCCTATGGCCCGACTTGTAAAACTTGGAGACGCACTCTTCTACTCCTTCCCGGTGCAGTTGTTGCTGAATAATTTCAAGCGCAACCAGATCCTTCTGCTTTGCTGGGTAATCCTCTTTGCCATGGTCACAGGTAATTTTGGAAAGTACCTGGGCGTGCCTTACCTCTTTCTCGATCCTGAATATCTTAACCACGTCAATTTCACCAGCTTTTTCATTATGGGAGTCATGGTGTCTGGCTTTACATCCGCATACAACATCACCTGTTACATTGCGGACGGACATCGGTTTTCATTTATCGCGGCGTTGTCCAATCCTTTCGACAAATTCAGTCTCAACAATAGCATACTGCCAGTGTCTTTTTTCATCACCTATGTGTACCAGGTCATCCGGTTCCAGGTAAACAACGAATACACTTCTGGCACCGAGCTCGCATTGAACTTGTCAGGATTTTTTTTAGGATATATCGCAATGGCCGGCCTTCTTCAAATCTATTTTTCACTTACTCATAAAGATATCTTCAAGTATGTGATCTGCCGGCTGGACCAAAAAATTAAGCAAACGGTAACATTGACTCGCGCCAGCGCTCTGAAGAAACTGGACATCGTACGAAAAAAGCAAGTGCGCGTCGACAACTATTTTGACTATGACCTTAAATTCAAAAAAGTCCATGACGAAAATGATTTTTACGACAAGACCGCCATTCTTCAGGTCTTCGATCAAAATCAATTCAGCTTGATCATCATTGAGTTGTTGATTTTTGCCATGGTCCTTTTGCTGGGCATATTCAAAGATTACCCCCTATTTCAATTTCCTGCCGCTGCCAGTTTCATGATATTCCTAACCATTTTCGTGATGCTTTCCGGTGCCTTTTCCTATTGGTTTGGAGGTTGGTCGATCACGGTGGCACTCATTTTCTTTTTGATCATGAATCACATGGCCGGTGAAGGATGGCTGACTAAAAAGTATCAGGCGTTTGGCCTGAATTATGAAATGCCTCCTGTCGAGTATACCATCAGTGAACTAAAAAGTCTTAGTAGCGAGGAGAACATACAGCTTGCAAGGGAACATACCCTCGGTATTTTAGAAAACTGGAAGAAGAAATTTAGTGGCGCTCCCGTTCCCAAAATGGTATTCATTTGCAGCAGCGGTGGCGGTAAGCGTGCCGCATTGTGGACACTCGCCGCGATGCAACGAGCCGATAGCCTTTCGGGCGGAAGCCTGATGAATCAAACGATCCTCATTACAGGGGCCTCCGGTGGCTTGATCGGCGCAAGTTATTTTCGAGAGGTGGTGTTGCGCGAGAAACAAGGGGAAAATGTCCACCCTTACTCAGTTTCGCACCAGGAAAAAATTGCCACCGACAATCTCAATCCCCTTATTTTCAGCCTGCTTGCCAACGACCTTTTTGTGGGCTTCAATAAATTTGAGTATGCCGGCCAGCGTTATTCCCGTGACCGGAGTTATACTTTTGAAGAACAACTCAACATCGATACAGAATCCTTTATGGACAAAACCATATCGGATTACCGTCAGCCGGAAATCGACGCCATTGTGCCCATGTTGATTTTGTCACCCACCATCATTAATGATGGCCGTAAGCTTTATATTTCACCTCAACCTGTGGCCTATCTCAATTCAGATATATTAAATTTTCCTTCTTATGAAAATTCAAAACTCAGCGGTGTTGATTTTCAGAACATGTTTGAAAACCACGGGGCCGCCAACTTGAGATTTCTGAGCGCCTTGCGTATGAGTGCCACCTTTCCCTACATCACACCCAACACAACCCTGCCCACCAATCCGCCGATTCAGATTATGGATGCGGGTATTTCCGATAACTTTGGCATCGCCGATGCTGCACGTTTCATCTATTCTTTTCGGGAATGGATTGACGCCAATACTTCTGGCATTGTCATTCTTTCCATCCGCGACTCTCCAAAACTCTCACCCGTGTCGGAAGAACCTGGAAATACATTTATTGACGATTTTACACAACCCATCGCCAGCGTGTATAACAACTTTGAAAATTTTCAGGACATCACCAATGATAATCTCATCGCGTATGCCCGGTCCTGGTTCAAAAACCCAATCGACCGCGTAGACATTCAGTATCTACCAACAAGTTATTTGCCAATTTTACAAAAGATGGACAGCATTCGACAGCATAGTGTGAGGGCATCCCTCAGCTGGCGATTGACTACCCGTGAGAAACAAGGAGTCGTGGAGACCCTGAATACCTCGATCAACAAGGAGGCACTTGATAAATTGGTGAAGCTGTTGAAATGAGGCCACGAATTCATTCACCACAGGGGGCACTGAGGACACAGAGAAGCCACGGAGAATGCAAAAGTTTTCTCTGTGACTTCTCTGTATGTATTCTTCGTTTACTCCCTGCCTTCGCCGAAGCGGCTACGCGCAGGCAGGTGTGGTGAATGCCTTTCCACTTTATCCCGAAAACAGGATTTCTCATCCAAATAAATACCGCTACTTTTAATTTGATGTCGCGAAAAATCAAACTTTCAGAACTCGTCGATGAAATTCAGGACACCCTTCAACTCCGCTTTGAAGGAGAAACGTTCTGGATTACCACTCAAATCATCGATGTAAAAAAACAGGAGGGGGTTAGAAGATGCTATCTGAAATTCGTTGAGAAGGAAAACAATGTAGTTACGACAGAATTACGAGGAGTCTTTTGGTCCAATTCCTACGCTCAAATCGAAGATTTTGAAAAATTCACAAAGCAACGGTTTTCCGATGGAATAGAGATTACTTGTAAAGTTCAAGTAAAGTTCCATCCTAAATTCGGTCTAAGCCTGGAGGCTCTGGAAATAGACTTCGCTTATACACTCGGAACGATCGAGCTTGAGCGGCAGCAAACTCTCGATCGGCTTTTGAAAGAAAATCCTGCTACAATAAGACTGCTGGACGGAGTCTACCGAACTTTCAACAACACAATGACTCTGCCCACCGTAATCCAGCGAATTGCACTCGTCACTGCTCCCAACTCTGATGGCCAAAGGGACTTCATGCAAGAGGCTGCGAAAAATAAACATGGATACAGTTTTTTCATCGCAGAGTTTTTAACCCAAATACAAGGTGACAACGCTCACCACCTCATATTGCAACAACTTAGAATAATCGAACAGAAGAAAGTGGATTTCGATGTCGTGGTCATTGTACGCGGTGGCGGATCGCAGACTGATTTCAAACCATTCGATGATTATGAAGTCTGTAGGTCCATCGCCGGTTTCCCGCTTCCTGTCATCACTGGAATCGGGCATGATCGAAACACCAGCATTGCCGATCTGATGGCACGGCAGCTAAAAACTCCGACTAAAGTTGCTTCCCTCATCGTGGATCACAATTTGGAATTTGAAAACCGGGTGCTCGAATTAAAAAACCGGTTTCTTGCCAGCGTGTCTGACCGGATAGAGACTGCCAAAAATGACTTAATTGAGATGAAGCGGCTTGTGCGGCTCGTGAGTCCTTCTACAATCCTGAACAAAGGTTTTGCTATAATTATGAGCGAAGGTAAAATTGTGACGGATCCTAAAATGATAAAAGCGAATTCCCAATTGCAGACCCAGTTAAAAAAAGAAACCATTCACAGTACTGTAACCAAGAAGACAAAAAATGAAAACCGATTTGACTTATAACGAAGCCTATTCACAACTGGAAGAACTTGTCATCCAACTGGAGGACGACAGCATTCAACTCGATACCCTGGCCTCGAAAGTAAAGCAAGCCCATGAATTGATTGAGCTCTGTGAGAGAAAATTGCGTGCCATCCACACCGACGTAGATAACGCATTGCCTCAACCTAAAGGAAAACCAAATTGACATGACCAAATCCGCTAACCTAAACTTTAAACTTTAAGCTTTATACTTTCATCTCTTCACTCAACCCCTCCCCACCAGATTCCCAACACCGAAGAGTACAACAAACAGCAGGGTAGAGAGTGCCATCTGTTTCAGATATGGATCCAGTTCTTCTGACGGTTTCATAGCCACGGAACGACCAATCTGAAACAAAAAAGGAATGGTCAGCAAGAACAGAAACTGAAAAGGAGAATGATAATTTAGTATAGCGTAAGCAGTAGAGGTGCTAAGGCCTGTGATTAATAAAATCCAATGGTAACTGACAGCTTTCGCTCTTCCGATCCGCACTGGTATAGAAAATTTTCCGGCCGCTCTATCCGATTCAATGTCCCGGATATTGTTGATGTTGAGTACGGCAATGGAAAAAAGTCCGCAACTCAATGCAGGCAATAATGTCGCCCAGTCAACTTTCTGAGTGAATAGATAAAGCGAACCCATCACACCAACCAAGCCAAAAAAGATCAGGACGGAAATATCTCCTAAACCAATGTACCCATAGGGTTTTGTGCCAACCGTATAGGCAATCGCTGCGGCGATGCACAACAATCCCAGGATGAAAAAGAACAGAATGGAGTTCCAGTCAAATCCAAATGTCACCAGCAGTAGAGCACACCCACTGGCAAGGCAGAGCACAGAAAAAAGAACTAAGGCGCTCTTCATTTGTACCGGACTGATCGCCCCAGATTGAACTGCCCGTTGTGGTCCTTTGCGTCCCGAATGATCGGCACCATTGACCGTATCACCATAATCGTTGGCGAGATTAGAAAGTATTTGCAGTAAAATAGTAGTAAGGCAACAGAGGCTAAAGATCAGGCTGTTGAATTTCCCGGCGGCGGCGGCAAGAAATCCTCCCATCCCGATACATGACAAAGCCAACGGCAGGGTACGAAGGCGGAAGGCGCTGATCCAGGGTTTCATCTTATTTACCGGCGGAACAAACTCTTGAAAGGCTTATCTCTTGAGGAGGTGATCGACCGAGTACCGACCGGGGCCGGTTAAAAATAATGAAATGTAAGGTATCAAATACAAAAGGGCGTGCTCTTTCTCGCTGAAAGGATCCTCCGAAAGTATAATAAAGATCACCACCATCATCGTGATAATAAGTGGAACGAGAACGATTCTTGTGAACAATCCAAGCAAGAGAAATCCAGAACAAAACAATTCAGCAGTAATTGCCAGCATGGCAGAGACGGGGCTGCCCACGCCTAGTGGATCCGGAAACGTATCAGCGCTTTCGGCATAATTCATAAGTTTTGCCGATCCATGCGGCATCATCAGCGCAGCCAGACCCAGTCTAAGAATCAACAAGCCAATATCAATCGAGTATGCTTTCGAACTCAGGAGGTATTTGAGCATGGTTAGATCCCTATTTTGTCTGTAATCTGCTTATCCAATGGCTTTACTTTAGATGGATAAAACCCCAGCACTTCTCCTTGCGGACTAATCAAGTATTTACAAAAATTCCACGAAGGTGTTTCACCTGTTTTGGCTTCCAGCCATTTGTAGAGCGGGGCCTTGTCAGATCCCTTTACTGATACTTTTTCAAACATCTGAAATTTCACGCCGTAATTCTTCTCACAAAACGTAGCAATCTCGACACTGGAACCTGGCTCCTGCCATAAAAAATTATTAGCAGGGAAACCAAGCACCGCTACTTTGTCTCCAAACTGTTCATGTAGTTTTTCAAGGTCCGCATACTGCGGAGTATAACCACATTTGGATGCTGTATTTACGATCAGCATATATTTCCCTTTGTATTTAGAAAGCTCAACATCTTTGCCTTCGAGGGATTTGACTTTGAAGTCATAAATCGAGCCTGAGGCGGGTCCTTGCTTCCCATGTGTCAATTGTCCGGATATAAATGCTGCTAAACCCATAGTGATGATGGCACCTGCTGATAAGATGGAGATTTTTTTATAGTTCATCCGTAATTTCCTTTGACATCGGATTGACAGACGACTTGTAGAATTTTACGGTTCCGTCGGTTTTTATCAAATATTTACAAAAATTCCAGCTTGGTTCCTGACCCGTCTTTTCTTTCAGCCACGCATACAATGGATGCTGGTCGCTTCCTTTCACAGAAATTTTCTCAAACATCTGAAAGCTTACACCATAATTTTTCTGACAAAAGGAGGCAATCTCTGCGTTGGCCCCAGGCTCCTGTCCGCCAAAGTTATTGGCTGGAAATCCAAGGATGGTCACCTTACTCCCAAAGGTATCATTCAGTTTTTGGAGATCGGCATACTGAGGGGTGTAGCCGCACTTGGAGGCTGTGTTCACAATCAAAACATTCTTTCCCTTGAATTGGGAGAAATCGATCACTTTGCCTTCGATCGAATTGAGCTTAAAATCATAAAGGTTAGAAGCAGTGGTAGTCATAGCAAAAAGGAAAATAAGGAGGGTTTTCATGGTCAATTGTTAGGTTTTAAGTCAAACAAATAAGTGTGCAATGTTGTTCAATTCTCATTCCTGAATGGCGTTTTGGATCCGTTTTTTTAGTCCGACCGACTTTTGAACCATTTCAGTATAAATGCCGACACTGTCGTTTAACTGACCCAGGGTGATCAGCAGCATATTGCGCGTCTCAACTTTCGAAACAACAGTTGTATCAACTATTTGTCGTTTGGCAAAATCACAATAGGGAGAAAAATAGCCATAGAAGCGAAACATCAATTCCGTGTAGATCTTGTCAAAACGCTCAATGCTCTGGTATTGATTATAGTATTCGGTGATCTCTTTGCGAATGGATTGGTCACCTAATGTGCTGAAACCGTTGCTCGCAAGCAAGGTAGCGTAGGTATCTTGATTACCGGTAAAAGTCTCAAACCATATTGTTTCAGCAATCACAATACCCAGCGAATCGGGTGAGGGATTAGGTTGATCGAGTTGCCTTAAATAGTCCGTCACTAATTTCCGATCAGATTTGATATCCACAAGATTGCCCTGAGCCATCTGGATGTCCTTCTCCAGATCGACCAACATACTCTGCAAGTAGAATGTCTCCAGTGATTTCCGATCTGAATTAAGTTTCAGGTTATTGAGTTGGAAGGCAATGGTTACTCCTGCAATCACGATTGTCAGGTCAAGCATTTTATTCACGATCAGATCACGCCAGCGGAAGGAACCTTTCTCTTTTTTCTTCATTTTCAATTCAACCTTATCGTTTAAAGTTAACCCTTTCTGCAGGATGAAGTTTAGGAATTCGGTTCCATTCAGCATCTTTCTGTTCTCTCTTACAAGATGGTATCCCCTTGCCTCAAAGAAAGGCCTGGCGGTAATGCTGGCCTCTACGGTAGCGGTGGAAGACTCACCTTTCTTTAATTTCCTCTCAAGTACATGGAGTAACGCTGTGGCAATGCCCTGACGTTGATGATCCTTGTGAACATAAAGCATTCCAATGGTCGATGACGACTGCTCCAGATTTCCAAATCCAACAATCTTTCCCTGGATCTCTGCGACAATGGTTTCGGAAGTCTTGAACCTCGCCTTCCATTTTTTAAGGTCAGGTTGCGCGGGTGCCCATGCATCTAGATGCTCCCGGGGATAGTCCGCATTATTTAGATGGTGAACGGTTTCGCCAAAAAGGTCCATGAGACTGGAAGTATCTGAACCCCCGAATGAACGAATTTTGATTTTCATAATACAAATTGACACAAAATGTTTAACCCTGTCCGGTCTTCGCGGTTTTTTGATGTCGCATCAAAAATACCGCGATCCTCGGACGTTGTTGACTTTTCATTTCATAGTTAAATTTGAAGTTCGCGGCACCCGAGACAGGGCCGCGAAGACATCTCCATTGAAAAGGTGTCCAACGAATGAGGCGGAATTGTCAAACTTGTTTGCATAAACACATTCTTTTTAAGCTACCTGCCCTGGTGAACGACTGTCTCAACTTACATTCTCTCTGGCACCTGGATCCCCAACAGTCCCATCGATTTCTTCAGCACATCTGCCACGACTTCAGAAAACGCAATGCGGAATTTCAGTTTACCCTGATCACCTTCATTAAAAATCGGAATGGATTGATAAAACTGATTGTATTCTTTTGCCAAATCATAAGCGAAGTTGGCAATAATTGCAGGAGAATATTCTCTGGCTGCTTCACTTATTTTGTTCATGTAACTGCTTATCAAAAAAATCACCTGACGTTCAGCAGGTTCCAAGGAGGTGATATTAAGAACATCGGGTTGGATATTTTGTGACTCAGCTTTGCGCAGAATCGAGCGGATACGGGCATGGGTATATTGAATGAACGGACCCGTATGGCCTTGCAGTTGGATGGACTCGTGGGGGTCAAACAACATCCGCTTTTTGGGATCCACTTTTAATAGAAAGAATTTTAAAGCCCCCATTCCAACCATTTCCGAAAGGCTCTTTAATTCATCATGAGACATTTCGTCGATCTTGCCGAGTTCGCTTGCCTGTTTCGCTGATTCCTCTACAATTTCATCCATCAGGTCATCTGCATCTACCACGGTTCCTTCCCTCGATTTCATTTTACCCGACGGAAGATCTACCATCCCATAGGATAAATGGTAGCACTCTTTAGCCCAAGCGTAGCCAAGTTTTGCAAGTATGAGAAACAATACTTTAAAGTGATACTCCTGCTCGTTGCCAACCGTGTACACTTGCTTTTCTATTTTTGGAAAATCGCGGAACCGGAGGATTGCGGTACCAAAGTCCTGGGTCATGTAAACTGAAGTGCCGTCTGAACGCAGTAAAACCTTTTGATCCAGACCATCGGACGTCAAGTCCACCCAAACAGAGCCATCTTCCTTTCTGAAAAAAATTCCTTGCTCCACTCCTCTCAATACTTCTTCTTTTCCAAGTAAATAGGTTTCTGATTCGTAATACAGTTTTTCGAAGTCAACACCCATGCGCTGGTAGGTAACATCAAAGCCATCGTACACCCAGCCATTCATGGTCTTCCAAAGTGCGAGCGTTTCAACGTCCTTCTTTTCCCATTTCTGGAGCATGTCTACTGCCAACTTCATGATGGGGGGATCTTTCTCAGCAACCTCCGTGGCACTCCCGTTCCCTTCCAATTCCTTAACCTGAGATTTGAAAACCTTATCAAACTCAACATAGTACTTCCCCACGAGCTTATCACCTTTCATCCCACTGCTGTCAGGAGTTTCACCATTACCATAAAGTTTCCAGGCAGCCATGGATTTACAAATGTGAATGCCGCGGTCGTTAATGATTTGAACCTTATGGACTTTGTACCCACTCGTTTTGTGAATCTCCGCCACACTCCAGCCCAAGAAATTATTCCTTAAGTGCCCGAGGTGCAGTGGCTTGTTGGTGTTTGGTGACGAATACTCCACCATAATCTCTTTCCCATTGGAAGGAGATACTCCAAAGTTTTTGTCAGCATAAATCGAGCGAAAGAGGTCCAACCAGGTACTGTCGGACAGCACAAGATTCAGAAACCCCTTTACCACATTAAATTTTTTTACAACCTGTGAATGAGCAACCAGATACTCACCGATCAGTTTAGCTGTTTCTTCCGGGCCTTTCCTCGATATTTTGGTAATTGGAAAGCATACCAAAGTATGCGATCCTTCAAACTCAGGGTTTGTGGGCTGAAGCTGCAATTGCTCAATCGATTGATTGAACAAATCATTAATTGCCTTCTTTATTTCCGACCTTAATGTTAAATCTAAATTCATAGTACATTAAACCGCAAAGACCACCGAGATGATAGTTTGATTTTTATTAATCCTTTTCTTTGCGTCTCTGCGCCTTCGCGGTTAAATCTCACATATCAAGGATATACGCAAACATCAACGGTGCCACAATGGTAGCATCGCTCTCCACTATAAATTTGGGCGTCTCGATGCTAAGTTTTCCCCACGTAATTTTTTCATTCGGAACAGCTCCGGAATAGGAACCATAGCTGGTGGTCGAGTCGCTGATCTGACAGAAGTAGCTCCAGAATGGAACCCCATCGCGTTGTAAATCCTGGTGAAGCATCGGCACAACACATATCGGGAAGTCACCTGCAATACCGCCGCCAATCTGGAAGAAGCCAATGCCATCTTTACCTGAGTTGTTGGTGTACCAATCGGCCAACCAAACCATATACTCAATTCCTGACTTCATGGTGGAGGCTTTCAATTCGCCAGTCAGGCAATAGGACGCAAAAATATTTCCCATGGTAGAATCTTCCCACCCAGGCACCACCATCGGCATGTTTCTCTCCGCGGCAGCGATCATCCAGGAATTCTTTGGATCGATTTCATAATATTGTTTCAGGTCGCCACTGTTGATCATGCGAAACATGAACTCATGCGGGAAGAGGCGCTCTCCTTTATCTTCCGCATCCTTCCACACTTGAAACAAATGTTTTTGTAGCCTCCGGAAGGCTTCTTCCTCAGGGATGCAGGTGTCCGTCACACGATTCAAATGGTGTTGGAGAAGGTCCCACTCCTGCTCAGGCGTTAGGTCGCGATAGTTTGGAAGTCTCCGATAGTGAGAGTGCGCCACCAAATTCATGATATCTTCTTCCAGGTTGGCCCCCGTGCACGAAATAATGTGCACTTTATTTTGCCGGATCATCTCGGCGAAACTGATGCCCAGTTCACCCGTACTCATAGCTCCTGCGAGGGTGACCATCATTTTTTTACCATCGGCAATGTGCTTTTTGTATGCCCTGGCTGCGTCGACGAGTGCAGCGGAATTAAAATGGAGGTAATTTTTTTCGATGAAGGTGGAGATGGGTCGGTTTTGGCTCATTGTGAAATGGATCTAAAAATTTCGGGGCGAAAATACGAATAATCCCCCCTTCGCTAT
>JAYVRH010000565.1:0-15720 GCA_043776495.1 Cyclobacteriaceae bacterium | reverse complement strand
AGAACTTTCAGAAGATTGGCAAAAGAGCTGCACTCATATTTCTCTGTGGAATGCTCTTGACATGGTTTACCCTTCCTTTAGAAAAAATGGTTGACCTGGAACGATTGGCTACGCTCCGCATCCCAGGAGTGCTTCAGCGGATCAGCATTGTTTTTTTCTTTTGCTCGTTGATCTATTTCAAAACAGGCTGGCTTGGACAAATTCGCATCTGCGCCTTCTTTCTGGTACTCTATTATTTGCTCATGACACTGCTGCCTGTACCTGACTTTGGGC
Source organism: Cyclobacteriaceae bacterium (assembly GCA_043776495.1). Taxonomy (GTDB): domain Bacteria; phylum Bacteroidota; class Bacteroidia; order Cytophagales; family Cyclobacteriaceae; genus ELB16-189. The sequence continues at coordinate 15,447 of JAYVRH010000565.1, read as the reverse complement.
CAGCCAATCTTGAACCAGGCACCAACCTCGCTGCCTGGGTTGACCGACTCTTTCTGGAAGGTCATCTTTGGGCACAGTCGAAGACCTGGGACCCAGAGGGTGTCTTAAGCACAATTCCCGCCATCTCGACTGGGTTGTTGGGGATTTTGGCCGGCCAACTCTTTAGTGAAATAAAAAATCCCTCAGAACGCGTTAGCTGGTTGTTTTTTATCGGCGCAGTTCTGATTTTGTCTGGATTAATTTGGGACATTGCATTCCCCATCAATAAATCGCTGTGGACGAGCAGCTATGTACTGTATACTGGGGGATTAGCCATGCAGCTACTGGCGGCGAGTCATTGGATGATCGATGTAAATAATCGCCAGTCATGGACAAAACTGTTTCATTATTTCGGCGTGAATGCCATTTTTGCATTTGTGGTTTCCGGATTGGTGGCAAAAATATTGCTTCGGACAACACTAACGGGCAGCACAGGAGAGATCGAGTCATTATGGAGTTATTTGTACCAACATTTATATGCCAGTTGGTTGGCGCCGAAAATCGCCTCCCTGTCTTTTGCTTTAACGCTTGTGGGCTTTTTCTTTTTCATCCTTCGATGGATGTTCAATCGAAAAATCTTTATCAAAGTATGAGTATTTCAAACGTAGAAAATTGTAATTTCACTTGATGCTGACGACTCCAATGAGGCGCATATTTCTTTTCCTCCTCCTTCTTAGTTCGTTTGCCGCACTTTCACAGAAACAGGGCTTACGGGGTCAGGTCTTTTGGGTGTCGGGCAATCAGATGCCTGGACCGGAAGCCATTTTATCTCCCAACCAGGGCGCGACTCGCGAAATCTGCATCTATGAGCTTACCTCCATTAAAGATGTTACTCAGGTAGGACCTTTTTTCCGCGATGTCAAAACTAAAATGGTCGCTACCATTCAATCCAAGCCAGACGGTACCTTCAAAATCAAACTACCTCCCGGCGCTTATTCAGTCTTCACCAAAGAAAGAAATGGCCTGTACGCCAACTTATTTGACGAAAAAAATAACATCAACCCAGTCATGGTCAAAAACGGGCAATATGCCTGGAGGACTATTACGATCGACTATGATGCTGCGTACTAGCAGCTTTTTCAGGTAATTTCAATATCCAAGCAACCTATTACAACAGGTTTGCATCTTATCCGTGTAATTACCTTAATGCAATTCCAGATTTACCGTGCTCGCGAAGCGGAACTAATCGAAGGCTGCCGACATAATGAACGGGCCGCCCAAAAGGCGCTCTATGAACAGATGGCCGGCAAAATGTTTGCACTCTGCTGCCGATATGTGAAAGACCGTTTGGAAGCGGAGGATGTTTTAGTAACAGCTTTTACAAAAATGTTTGAACGCATTGATCAGTTTAAAGGAGAAGGAAGTTTTGAAGGTTGGGTTCGGAAAATTGTAGTCAATGAGGCGCTATCGTATTTGCGCAAAAACAAAAGCATGTACCTGACTACTGAAATCGAGGCTGCTGACCGTGAACCCGACTTCAATAACATGGGCAACCAGCTCGAAGCAGAAGATCTGCTCAAACTGGTAGCAGCATTGCCAGAAGGCTACCGGATTGTTTTTAATTTATATGCAATCGATGGCTATACCCACAAGGAAATCGCTACGCAACTGGGAATAAGCGAGAATACTTCTAAGTCACAACTCAGTCGTGCCAGAGGTTACTTGCAAAATAAGTTACTGGAAATAGAAAAGACCACACAACCTAAGCAGAACGAAAGATGAACAAGCTGGAAGAACTATTTAAAGAAAAGCTGTCTGACTACGCCATGGTTACTCCCAACAGGACCTGGGAGAAAGTAGAAGCAGGGCTTTCAAAAAAAAGTAAGACAATCATCTGGCTAAGATGGGCTGCCATATTTCTTATTGGATGCTTTCTACTAGGCTCACTTTGGCTTCAAAGACAAGATAATTCCAGCACATTGGCAAAAGAGAGCCAACCTGTAAGTAAAGATGAAGTGTCAATTCAAAAGTCCGTGCCGCCGATCTTTATAGAACAAAAATCAGTGGCCAAAAATGCCAGAAGAAGGAAGGAGAATAAAGTAAATCCAGCACCAACATTGCTTCAGTCTGTGGCAGCATCGGAAAAAGCCCCAGGAATGGAGGTGCCATCTCCCGCACCCACTCAGGATGGTGAAATTCCAGCACCAGAAATTACCAAATTGTCATCACCAATTTCACATGGCATCGTATTGACTTACACCCTAAGTCCTGTTGAATTGCCCATCGCAGACGCTGCAGCCATCTCAGAAGCAGATGCCGATGGAAAAAAAGATAAGTCATTAAAGCGGATGGTGGATTTTGCTATGAATGTAAAGAACAGTGACTCACCCCTGGGTGGAATACGAGTGATGAAGGAAGATTTATTCGCACTTGAGTTAAAGAAGAAAACAACGATCAAAAATCATTGAATATGAACGCACGATTAAAATTTGGTTTGATGAGTCTATGGATGATGGGGTACAGCATGTCCTCTCTTGCACAATCAACCGATTCGGTGGTGATCCGGGTTGGAAATGAGAGCAAAGTAATCTTCATGATCAAAGACAAACAGGACTTGGAAACCCTCAAGCACTACAACTTTCAGGCGCTCATGGACGACATGCTACTGAAACTGGAAAAAAGGGATTCCACCACACTCACGAAACCTTCGTATGAGTATTTGAAGGATTCAGTTAATAGATTAACACCCCTGAATACTTCTGAAAATTGGCAGACCGCGTCTGACCGGGACGAGGAAGATGATAATCGCCGAGAGCGGCGAAGCCACAGGGGGCGACGGACTCATCACAGTTTTAATATTGACCTTGGCACAAACAATTATTTAGAGGATGGAAAATTTCCTGATGCCAACAACCCACTCTATACTGTCAAACCATGGGGCTCGTGGTATGTGGGGTTGAATTCCGTAATGAGGACCCGCGTAGCAGGTAAGTTCTTTCTGGAATGGGGCGGGGGTGTAAGTTGGTATAATTTCAAATTCAGCAATGAAAAAACTGTTCTAACCAAGGCTGATAATGGGGTTCTTTTTACAGAAGATACCCGCAACTTCGACTTTCGGAAGAGTAAACTCACTGCAACCTATTTGAATGCTTTCCTCATACCAATGATCGATTTCGGGAACAACAGCAGAAAATCGACATTCTTTGATGGAAGCCACTCCAATTCATTCCGCCTTGGCGTTGGGCCTTATGCAGGCTATCACATCGACAGCTACACCAAGCAGATGTACTATGAAAATGGAGAAAAATCCAAATCACACAACCACGATAGTTTTTACTTGAATAATATTCGTTACGGCCTGCGTCTTCAGATTGGCTTCAGGGATACTGACCTTTTCTTCAACTATGATATGAATGAACTCTTCATAGAAAACAAAGGACCCAAGTTAAACGCCTTTAGTTTTGGGATTACATTGTAAAAAATAATTATACGAGGCATTAAGCGGGTCAAGCCCGCTTAATTTTTTTAAAGAAGTCTCGATTATTCATAATCATATCCCGCTCCCCCCCTCGCAGATCAAACGTTCTGCAAAAACGAGCACGTGAAGGCCATTGAAAAGCCATACTGACAGCGATGATAATGAACGTTGCGGTATACCAGGAATCTCCTGTGAGAAAAAAACCGGTGGCCATCAGCAATGAGCAACCGCAATACCCGGCCATCTTCAGGAGCGTGATTGCGTAGTACCCGTCCATTTTTCTTGCCAGTTCAATGAGCTTACGCAACCTGTTCATCCTTATTCGCCCGACCCAGTAAACACCCGTCAGGATCAGCAAAGAGGCTATAATGGCCACCTGCAACAGCGTAAATTTGCTTTCATAATAGGCCATCAGCGGCCGATGGTACTCTAACCAGTAGTACAAAAAAATGAATACCAATAGGGGCAGCAGTAGGAGGATGAAGCCGATAGTATTAAGTTTGTAGAAGTATTCTTTTATGGAAAGGAATTTCATTTTGTTGTTCAAAGATTAAAGGTAATAAGTAAATTATACATGGAGCCGGTCTCAAACTTATCACGAAAAGAGCAAGTTATCCGGAAGGCAGCAGAACTTTTCCGCGAGAAGGGCTATGCAGCTTCTTCCATGCGTGATCTTGCACAAAAGCTTGGCATCGAAGCAGCCAGCCTTTATTCTCATATTAAATCAAAGGAAGAAATCCTGCAAAACCTGTGCTTTGATATGGCCATGGAGTTCAGGAAATCATTGGACGAAGTTGAGAAACAAAAAGGACCTGCTAGCGAAAAATTAAGAAAGGGTATCATCGGACATATTCAGGTGATGGCCAAGGACCTCACCGCTTCTGCCGTCTTTATGAATGAACATCGTCACCTAAGTCAACCCTACCTCCGTGAATTTTTATTGCTTCGGATCAATTACATCAACCGATTTAAAGACATCATCGAAGAAGGGATCAATTCGGGAGAGTTCAAAGTGTCCATCGACAAGAAACTCGCTGTGATGACGCTCTTCTCTTCACTCAACTGGATGCCTCAGTGGTACGATCCCCATAGCAATATTGTGCCCGAAAGTCTCGGCCAGCAACTGGCAGACATGCTTGTAAACGGGATGAAGCGGTAAGGCACAGGTTCTAACCTTTTCTTTTATCCTTCAGTTCATCATACACTAGTCATGACGGTTTAATCGATTTCAGCCACTGTGCGCAACTTACAACAGGTGCAAGTCGCTTAACAACTCGTTCAATTTCACAAATTCCGGCACCTTTTCTACCCTCTGTTTGTTACCTTTACCATCAGTTGGACTACTGAAATATGTACGGAGGCGGAAATACTTTTGAAGGGGTGAAGACAGATAGTGTTGCCCTGGAAGACCCGGCAAAGCTTATAGAATTTGAGGCCCGTATCGCAAGGGGTGAAAAGGTTGAACCTACAGATTGGATGCCAACCCACTATCGGAAGCAACTCATCCGGATGATCGAACAACATGGTCACAGCGAAATTATTGGTGCCTTGCCGGAAGGTACATGGATCACCCGCGCTCCTGGATTCAAGCGAAAGATGTCGCTCATGGCCAAGGTACAGGATGAAGTTGGCCACGCTCAATTGCTGTACAGCGCCGCTGAAACACTGGGCAAGTCACGCGAACAAATGATTGATGATCTCATCACCGGGAAATCCAAATACTCAAATATTTTTAATTACCCCACCTTCACATGGGCCGATTGCTGTTTTATTTCCTGGCTGGTGGATGCCGGCGCCATCGTGAATCAACTGGCCAACGCAAAGGGAAGTTACGGCCCCTACTGCAGGGCTTTGGATAGAATCTGTGCAGAAGAATCTTTTCATCTGAAGTATGGACATCATTGCGTGATTTACCTTGCCGCAGGGACTCCAAAACAGCGGCAGATGTTTCAGGAAGCACTCAACCGTTGGTGGCCCCCCATGATGCATTTTTTTGGACCTTCGGATAAGATATCTACGCATACTGAAATACTGATGCGTTGGAAAGTAAAAATGGGCACCAATGATGAAATGCGCAATCAGTTCCTGGACATGTACGTTCCCAAGATTCGGGAACTTGGCTTCATCATCCCTGATCCCAATCTGAGGAAAAATTCAGATACCGGAAGGTGGGAATACACAGAGCCCGATTGGGAGGAATTCAAGAGGGTGATCAATGGCGGCGGTCCCTGCAACAAAGAGCGGCTTGAGGTAAGACGCATTGCTGAAGAACGAGGTAAATGGGTCCGGGATGCGCTAAAGTCTCCAAAGGCAGCATCTTATGCCACACCTCTGGCCTGAAATAAAGTCAATCTAGAATGGACTCACTGGATCCTCGTGTAGTGCGTTTGCCAACCATCGGCCAGCCCGGCGTCATCGAGCCGAAGGTCCCGTTAGATCAGTTCGGATCGTTTGAGGTTTTTGTGCAGCCTAAGGAAGGGAAATCATTTCAACACGAGGGCATTGTTCATTCGCCCAATCTTGAAATGGCGTATGTCTTGGCAAAGGAGGCTTTTACAAGAAGGTTTACATGCACTTCAATGTACGTGGTGGAGACCCGAAAAGTATTTGTTTCGCCAACCACAGATGGAAATGTCAATGCATACGATTTCATCAATGATCAACCGGCCACTGGGAAAAAAGACGTCTTTGAAATTTATCATTTGTTGAAGCGGGGCAAACAACACATTCACGCAGGCTCAGTGGAGGCGGAGACCCCTGAGGGCGCCATGAGCGAGGCCAAAGGAAGGTTCAATTCAAAACTAGTCTACAACATCTGGGCCATAAGAAGGTCGGACATCCGGTTGACAACTTCGGAAGAACAAGATCTTTGGATAACATTACCAGACAAGCGATTCAGGGATGCCGTGGATTATAAGGGGGGTGACAAATTGAAAGAATTCCTGGAAAAACAAAAAAATAACTCATGAATTGGCGCGTATATCAAAGGATTTTTGAATTGGCTGCCGTGTTCAGCATGATGGCCGGAATATTCTTTATGTGGATGCAAAAGGATCCACAACACTATCTCATCTATGGTGGTTTTGTACTCCTGGCGACCGGTAAATTAACAGAGGCACTCAATTTAATCGATCCAAATTTTAGGATCATGAAGGTGATGGCTTGCTTCTGCATTTACCTGCTTGTGATATTGAACATGCTTTACAGCGTGCGGTCGATTACCTATATCCTGATCCCGCTTGCTGTATATTATGCATTACATTACAGATGGATGTTTCAACAAAAGAAGTCATGAACGATGTGGCATTAAAAGAATTGCTTTATAAGATGGCGGATGACCTACTCATCCTAGGGCATCGAAATTCAGAATGGACAGGCATGGGCCCTCTACTAGAAGAGGACATTGCCTTCTCCTCGATGGCGCAGGACAAAATTGGCCAAAGCCTGGCCCTCTACACAATTCTTCATCAGCTCGGTGAACAAACCCCTGATACAATTGCATTCACACGCAACGCCGCTCAGTTTCATAATTGCGTATTGGTAGAATTACCCAACCAGGAGTATGACTTCAGTCTCGTACGTCATTTTCTATTTGATACAGCAGATGCGTTGCGTTGGGAGATGTTGACCCAATCGTCCTATGAACCGCTTTCATTGCTGGCTAAGAAAATAAAGGGAGAGCTTCGGTATCATACCTTACATGCCAATACCTGGATTAAACAGCTGGGTTCGGCCACAGAAGAAAGTATATCACGACTCCAACGATCGCTCACGGCCGTCATGCCTTATGCGCTCGGAATTTTCGAAACGTCCCCATATGAAAACGAAATCATCAGCACAGGAATTTTTGCCGGCGAGAAAGTTCTGCTGGAGAAATGGAAACTAAAAATCGAAGCGATCATTTCACAAACAAATCTTCAAATCCCGGATTGGAAGATCGTGACTCGCCTAATGGGAGGGCGCGTTGGAGTCCATAGCGCGCACCTTCAACCGATGCTGGAAGAGATGAGCGAAGTATTTCGTATCGACCCTACTGCGGAATGGTAAACAACACAACATGTACAAAACCATAGACGAAATTCGGGAAACGGTGAATGCATTTTCCATAAAGATTGGAATGATTCCCGAAGTTGAACTCTCGGCGAAATCTTCACCCTCCAAATGGAGCAAGAAAGAAGTGTTGGGGCACCTCATCGACTCTGCACACAATAATTTACGACGCTTTATTTGCGGGCAGTATGAAAGCAATCCTCCAAAAATAATCTATGAACAGGATTTTTGGGTTCGCATGAATGATTATGAACATAGGGTGTCAGGAGAAGTGATTTCATCATGGAGGCTGATCAATGAACAAATTTGCTCGATACTTCAGGCTATGCCCAAATCCAATTACGCCCGCACCTGTGACACCGGAAAAGATGCCGTTCAACTGAGATCCCTGGAATGGCTGGCGGAAGATTATGTGAAGCACATGAAGCATCACCTCAACCAGATTATTCCTGGTTCATTTGACATTATCTATAAATAACCATGACGTCAATGTCACCTACGATCACTGAAGTCTACTCCTGGCTGGAGGAAGTGAAAGACCCTGAGATCCCGGTGCTGTCTCTGGTTGATTTAGGCGTCATTACGCAGGTTGTGATACAGGGAGAACATGTAAAAGTTGAAATGACGCCTACATTCGTTGGATGTCCGGCCATGGATTGGATGAAATTGGAAGTCTCCGAGGTCCTGAAAAAACATGGTATTACAAACCCGGAAGTAGAAGTCAATTTTAAACAAGCCTGGACTTCCGACAAGATTTCTGAAAAAGGAAAACAGGCTTTAAAAAAATTTGGGCTCGCTCCACCACCCCCCTTCAATGAAATGATCGATGACCTTGACATCCTGGTGCACGCTCGATGCCCACGTTGTGATGGAACCAATACAGAAATGAAGAGTCCTTTTGGCCCTACCCTTTGCAGATCCTTGCATTATTGTGCCGATTGTCACGAAGCTTTTGAGCAATTCAAGCCACTATAGTCCTTCTCCTTAAGATTTTGTTCATGAAAAAATTCTTAAAATACTTACTCTTGATTCTCGCAGGCGTTCTATTGACCGGCATCACGTACCTCGCCTTTACCTTTCCACCGATTATGTCGGGTATGGCTGCTAAGACGATGTGCTCGTGTGTTTATGTGTTGGGCCGTTCACCTGAAAGTGTAACAGAAAAGGAGCTTACCGTTGTTCCGGGACTCGGGCGCGCAAAGATTAAATTCGTCGATTCCATGTCGGTTACAGCCACCGTACTATGGTCAACAAAGAAAGCCATCTATAGAAAAGGCCTTGGTTGCACGATGCTGGCCGAACGTTCTGATGAGGAGGTGAGAAGTCAAAAAATAAATTTAGCTCGATTGCCTGCTATTGATCAGGATTCTTTGCCATGGCCAATCGGTAATATTCTTTCAAACTCACTTTTGCCTGGGGTAGACTACTCTAAAATTCGACTAGCGATTGACGAAGCTTTTATCGAAACCAATCCCAAAAAGCCATTGAATACGTTGGCCGTCATCATTCTTTACGGCGGTGAGATTGTGGGTGAAAAATATGCAGAAGGTTTTAATCTGAACTCAAAACTGATTGGCTGGTCAATGACCAAAAGCATCACGAATGCGCTCGTTGGCATTTTGGTGAGGGACGGAAAACTTAATCTTGATGAGCCTGCGCCAGTTGCTGAATGGAGAAATGATGATAGGAAGAATATCAAATTAAACAACCTGATGCAGGGAAGCAGCGGACTTGAATGGAATGAATCGTACTTCCTGCCGGGAGATTTTCACAACATGTTTACCCACAGTGATGACAAGGGTGGATATGCGGCTTCTAAAAAACTACAGTATAAGCCGAACGAGTTTTTTGAATATTCCAGTGGCGCTGCCAACCTTATTTCCAAAATCATTCGTCAAACAGTTGGTGACAGCCTCTACCATCGGTATCCCTATGAAAACTTTTTTTACAAAATCGGAATGTACCATGCGTTATTGGAGCCAGATGCCTCTGGAACTTTTGTAGGCTCTTCATATGGCTATGCCAGTGCCCGCGATTGGGCCAGGTTCGGACTCTTATACTTGAATGACGGTGTATGGAATGGTAAAAGAATTCTCCCGGAAGGTTGGGTCAAATATTCTTCCACACCTGCACCGGCTGCACCCATCGGACAATATGGTGCCCTTTGGTGGCTGAATGCGGGTGCTAAAAATAATCCTGAGAATAGTTATCATCCCGAATTGCCTCACGATGAGTATGCTGCCGAGGGTTTTGAGGGGCAGTTTGTGATAATCATTCCATCCAAAAAGCTCGTGGTTGTACGTTTGGGTATAAGCCATCATCAATCTGGCATCATTCCCCTGACGCAAAAAATTATCCGTGCGTTGCCCGAAAATCAACCTCGATAAAACTTGTGGGAGTCTTTAGGTTTAAGAAATTCTCGGTATGTGATGATCGCGCCACGATGAAGATCGGTACCGATGCCGTATTGCTTGGGTCCTGGTGTGAGGTGGGTCGTGCAACGAGCATCCTTGACATTGGATCCGGTTCTGGAATCCTATCCCTCATGATGGCACAACGCACAAATCTTAATGCAAGAATTGACGCTGTTGAACTCCTCGCCTGTGACGCAGAACAATCTGTTGAAAATATTCATAACTCACCCTGGCCGAATAAGATTAGGGTGGTCAATATCAATATTATAGCTTTTTCGTCAGAGACCAAGTATGATCTCATCATTTGTAATCCTCCATTCTTTTCAAACAGTTTGACGCCGCCGGTTGAAACACGGAGTAAGGTCCGGCATGATGGTAGCTTAACATTTGATGAACTGATCACGGCAACAATTCGTCTGCTGGCTCCTATCGGAAAGCTTTGCCTCATACTTCCTGTAAGGGAAACTGCCCTATTTCTGGAAAAAGCCAAAGCCAGGAATTTGTGTCTCAATCGATTGACTTGTTTCTACACCCGCGAAGGAAAGCCGCAAGAGCGATCTCTGATGGAATTGGGGTTCAACGCCGACTCTTTTAAAGAAGATTTATTGATACTCTATCAATCAAAAAACCAATGGACTGATGAATACCAGCGGCTCACAGGCGAGTTTTATTTAGACCGATAAAAAAATAACCACTCTCTTTTTTGCACTATTTCAGTATTCTTGCGGCGCTTAATATGATGCGCTTTTACATTTTACTTGCTGTGATCGCCCCTCTCTTGTTGTCTAATGACGATTTGATGGCACAAGGCGTGCACATTAAAAAAGCCCAGGGTACAATTGTCGTGGATGGTGAAATGAATGAGGCAGATTGGCAGAAAGCCGAGGTTGCGGGGCAGTTCAAGCAATTTTTTCCGTTTGACTCTTCCTATGCAAAGGCCCCAACGGAAGTGCGCCTGACCTATGACGACCACTTTATCTACGTCTTTGCTGTCATGCATAATCTCGGCCCACGAGAGTACGTAACACCATCCCTTCGCCGTGACTTCCGAGGTGAGGCAAATGATGCGTTTACGGTCACGATGGACACCTACAAAGACAGAACCAACGCATTTCAGTTTGGGGTTAATCCATTTGGAGTCCAGCGTGAAGGCCTTGTTGCCAATGGAGGTGCAGACAGAGAGGACCTCTCTTTGGATTGGGACAACAAATGGTATTCGGAAGCTAAAATTCGTGACAACGATTGGGTATGTGAAATGGCGATTCCATTCAAAACCATCCGATACAAACATGGACTAAGCTCATGGTACATTAACTTCTACAGAGTCGATAGTAGATTCGCCGAGCGGTCTACCTGGTCGCCAATATCCCGCGCCTACCCAATTGTAAATCTTGCTACTTTGCGAGAATTAATATGGGACCAGCCGCTATCAAGCCCTGAAGGCAATATCTCCATCATACCCTATGCTGCTGCAAAATCAGTTCAGGATTTTGAAAATCAAGGTTCACAAAAAAATTCATTGGAAATCGGTGGAGATGCGAAAATTGCAGTAGGGCCAGCATTGAACCTGGACCTTACTGTTAATCCAGATTTTTCGCAGGTAGAGGTAGATCAGCAAGTCACCAATCTGAATCGATTTGAAATTTTCTATCCGGAGAAGCGCCAATTCTTCTTAGAGAATGGTGACCTGTTTGCCAACTTCGGATACAGCAACATGCGACCATTCTTTTCAAGAAGGATTGGCGTCACCCGTGATCCATCCACAGGCCAAAATATTCAAAATCGAATTTATGGTGGCACCAGACTTAGTGGTAAGATCAATAACAATTGGCGCATCGGGATGATGACCATGCAAGCTGCCGAAGACCCATCCATCCAGCTTCCATCGATCAACTACACAGTGGCTGCGGTGCAGAGGAAAATGTTTTCGAGGTCAAATATTGGCCTTATTGCAATCAACAAACAATCGTTTAACGATACATTGAAACCCCCTGCCTACAGCAGGTTGATTGGCATTGATTATAATCTGGCGTCAAGGGATAATAAATGGACAGGAAAGGCCTTCTATCATCGGTCGTTTGATGAAGACAAGAAAGACAGCACATTTGCAACCTCAACGCAGTTTACCTACCAGATACCAAAGCTCGAAGCAAGTTTCCTTGCGCAGGAAGTTGGGGCCAACTACAACCCGGAGGTTGGATATACACCGCGTAAGCGTTTTAAGCGGCTAGCCCCGGAAGCGTATTATAGTTTTTATCCAAAGTCGAAGGTGATTAATAAACATGGACCTGGCACTGATATCGATATCATCGGCAATGATCTCTATGGAGTCACCGACTGGGATGCAAACATCTGGTACAGAATATATTTTCAAAATACCGCTCAATTTTCCGTTCGGATCAGAAGAGACTATGTCTATCTTTTCAAACCCTTTGATCCCTCTGGAAGCGGCGGATTCCAGGCTCCGGCAGGATCAAGTTATTATTATAACAACACGATTGTGAATTATGTATCCAATGCTCGCAAGAAATTATTTTATAATTTTCAAGCACGGCTCGGACAATATTTCAATGGAGAACGCCAAAATATGGAAGGTGCCATCAACTACCGATTCCAGCCGCATCTGGTGATCACTCTGAATTTCAGTTACAACAGGATCAGGTTACCACAGCCTTATAGCAACTCAGATCTCATGTTATTAGGGCCGAAATTTGACTTTACGTTCTCCCGGAAAGTATTTTGGACGACCTACCTTCAATACAATAATCAGATCAACAATCTGAACATCAATTCCCGGTTGCAATGGAGGTTCAAACCCGTGTCTGATTTGTTCCTTGTTTACACCGACAACTATTTTGCTGAATCCAGTTCTCACGATCAGGTCTTCTATATCGGCCAGCCAAAGCTCAGGGCTCTGGTCATTAAACTAACTTATTGGCTCAACCCATAGTTATAAAACAACATCTTATAAGCCGAAATACACCCATTTTACGGCATGCTACAGAGCTTTGCCCCTTCGTGAAATATTCTGTCGCCAAAATTAATGTGATTGTCAGTCAACAAGTTACAAGATATTATATATGTTTAAACATGTATTTAAAGTAATCTTCCTAACATTGCACCACAACAAAATAAAACCAATGAAAAAATTAAACATTCTCGCAGCACTATTCCTGATCACAGGGAGCGCCTTCTCTCAAGCCTGGACCGTTGACAAAGCACACGCTAAGCTTGGCTTTGGCATCACTCACATGCTTCTTTCGGAAGTAGATGGATCTTTCAAAACCTTTGATGCCACCGTCACTTCTTCAAAAGCTGATTTGTCAGATGCCATTTTTGAAGTATCGGCAGACATTTCAAGCATTAACACGGACAACGAAAACAGGGACAATGACCTGAAAAGTGATAAGTACTTTGATGCTGCAAAATTTGCAAAACTTTCATTTAAGAGCACTTCATTTAAGAAAGTGGAAGGAAACAAATACAAACTGACTGGCGATCTTACGATCAAAGGGGTAACTAAACCAGTTGACCTTGATGTAGTCGTCAACGGCCCTATCGAGCACCCCCGGAGCAAGAAACAAATGATCGGATTGAAAGCATCCGGCACTTTCAAGCGCACCGATTTCGGAATTGGTGGTGCTGGAGGCGCGATGCTCAGTGAAGAAGTAATCCTGATCGCAAACGGAGAGTTTGTGAAGCAAGACGTTGTTGTCAAACCATAAATAAATTATCCACTGAATGAATAAGCCTTGTCCATAGTGGGCAAGGCTTATTTTTTAGATCAAAATGATTGTTATGGAAATAGAAAAAGAAATCAAACAACCCAAATTTAGAAATCACTACCAGAAAGCTGCAATCAATCTGATCTATACCGCTAAATGGCTGGAAGCAAAGCAACAGGACTTCTTCAAACCGTTTGGCATCACTTCTTCGCAGTTCAATATCCTTCGCATCCTCCGCGGACAGCACCCCAATAAAATTTCAGGAGCTGAAATTAAATCCAGAATGTTGGACAGGAACTCAGACATCTCCCGCCTGCTTGACAGATTGATTAAAAAGAATTTAATTATGAAATCAGCCTGTCCGGAAGATAAACGTGCAGCCGATATTGCGATCACCACTGATGGTCTTCAGGTCCTGAAGCAGGTCGATTCTTACATTGATGCATCAGAAAAGACAAACATTCATCTTTCGAAAGGTGAAGCAGCCCAACTGAGCCTTCTGCTGGACAAGTGCAGAGGGTAAATATTCAAGTCCCTCCATATTTATTTTATTTTGAAAGGATTTTGAATCGCGTGGGAACGCTGGTTGACATTTGCAATGTCGACCGAATCGAAGGATTATTTCAATTCGAATGAGGATTTATAATCCTACATGATCTAAGTTATCACTGCGATCTGCCTTCGTCAGTCCGAACAACATCAGGAAAACAGGATTTACATTCTTCATGTTTTCTCATAGACGTGTTTCATGGGAATAGTGGAGTAGTAAGAAGGGGTTGGTGAAGATTTGTTATGTTGAATAGCGGAGTTACGAATGCAGAACGAGTTCAATGAAGGGTGGTGAAGGATGATAAATCCTCAAACCCAGGAAATTCGAGTTTCATTGAGGTGCCGGATTACAAATCCGGCCGAGCGGTGGCTAACCCCAGCACCTGAGGCAGGAAGTCAGTATGAAAAAATTTGTGAGGTATTTTTAGGAATGACTTTTTGGGATCAAATATCCGATGTTCAATCTCCGCTGTGTCGACATCCAATTCTTTCAGGGCTTTGATAAGATTGAAATAATTGTCAGTAGTTGGCTTGTACCAAAAATCAAGATCAGCCTTAATGTCTCCTGTAACAGGCCCACCGGAAACTCGGTTGTGCCCATAGAGGCCAACTGCTAGGCCGCCTATTGCAAGGACCTCAACATTGTATTTAGTGAACGCTGGTAAAACTTTCTCTAGTGCTTCGCTAACTTCCTTTACTATCATCGGCCGGGTTAGGAGTTTTAATGATCATGCGTGCGGGCTAATTTTTTATTGGCTTCCACGACCTCTTTACCTTTGATATAAGTTTTGTCCAGGATTTTGCCACAGAACGACGCTCCGAGGGAGTCAGTTTTGCAAACAATTCCCTCTCAATCTCATTCTTTTGCTTTATGCGTTCGTATAGAATTGGCTTGATCATGATTTTCTTAAGATACGAACCATTTTGGTGCAGGGTTGTCAAATAACCACTCATTTTTTGTTTCAAGTGTCGTTTTCCGCCTCTGTTCCAAGTCTTCTAAAAGTGGTCGCCCCCCCTCTGTTCCAGGTCTTCTAAAAAAGTGGCGCCTGGTGCAAGTCTTGAGCGATGGAACTGGGCCGCGGAGTAAATGATCATGAAAACATGACTTGCCAGGAATAGGCCTGTTATATTGAGATAACGTTTTCGGCAGTCCGGAGACTGCCATCATGAATGCCACAAGTGAGCCACGCTAAGGCCTGCAAACAACACTTCGCGGCAGATGAGGCCGCGCTAAGGCCTTCGCACAGACTGC
>JAYVRH010000564.1:0-4352 GCA_043776495.1 Cyclobacteriaceae bacterium | reverse complement strand
ATGGCCGCTACTTTACCCGTGATGAAATTGAAGGCGGTAGAACAGTTGCGATCCTGGGGCAGGAAGTTGCACTTGCTCTTTTTCCAAACGATCGAAATCCTATTGGTGAAGATGTCAAGGTGAAGGATCTAAAATATAAAGTCATTGGTGTGATGAAGCGCGAAGGGCAAAGCTTTCTGGGTACACCTAGCAACGATTTCACAGTCCTCATTCCATATCATTCGTTCAGGAAAATGTATCAGACTGGAACGGGTCGGTGGGATGAACTTCAATCCACCATTGGAGTGAAAGGGAATGAGTATGACCTGGGCCTGGTAGAACTTGAAAATGAACTCAAGGGATTGTTAAGAAGCAGGAGAGGGCTGCGCCCGGCACAAAAAGATAATTTTGCCCTTAACAGGCCGGAGGCCATTGCCAATGTGATCAGCGGCTTGTTTGACGTCGTGGGAATTGCCGGTTGGATCATAGGCGGATTTTCCATCCTGGTGGGAGGCTTTGGAATTGCCAACATCATGTTTGTATCGGTGAAAGAACGAACGAGTATTATCGGACTGCAGAAATCGCTTGGCGCCAAGAATTACTTCATCCTGTTTCAGTTTTTATTTGAGGCCGTGTTCCTGAGTTTGATTGGAGGACTTGCCGGTATTCTACTGGTTTTCTTACTTACATTTATTCCTTTTGGAAGCCTGGAAGTTACGCTTAGCTTTAAGAATATTGTTTTGGGACTTGGCGTCTCTTCCATCATTGGATTGATCGCCGGAATTGTTCCTGCTGCCGTTGCCGCCAGACTCGACCCCGTGATCGCCCTCAGATCAAACGGATAATGCGTATCCAGTAGTAAGACATTCGACGCTGGACATTACATTGCAGCGTTTGTCTTATATCATTCTACTTACTTCTTTTGTCTAATAATTAGATAGATATTTCTAGTAAGACATACGCTTTTGTCTTGCTAATTATTTCTCTTCAACCAATTGAGTACGTCATGAAAAATCTCTTCTTACTAATCATTGTTCCCATTTTCAGCTTCCCATTGCAAGCTCAAAAAGCTTTAAAGAAGTGGGATGTCGCCAATCCAGCAGGGTGGAGTTATAAAGAAACACCACTTTCAACAGATGAAGGGACCTGGATGAACCTCGATGTAAGTCCGGATGGGACTGAAATTGTATTCGACATGTTAGGCGACATCTATATCATGCCCATGCTTGGCGGGGAAGCAAAGGCTCTGCGCAGTGGTCTGCCGTTTGAAGTTCAGCCGAGATTCAGCCCTGACGGGAAATTTATTTCATTTACCAGCGATGCAGGTGGGGGAGATAACATCTGGGTAATGAAGCGCGATGGGACAGACCCACACCAGGTTACAAAGGAAGACTTTCGATTGCTGAACAACGCGGTGTGGTCTGCTGATGGAAACTACCTGATCGCCCGCAAGCATTTCACATCCCAGCGGTCATTGGGTGCCGGTGAGATATGGATGTATCATAAATCGGGTGGCACCGGTCTTCAGATTACGAAGAGAAAAAATGATCAACAAGACGTAAATGAACCAAGCACCTCACCCGATGGGCTGTATGTTTACTACTGTGAAGACATGTACCCGGGAGGATTTTTTCAGTACAACAAGAATCCTAATGGACAGATTTATACAATCAAACGTTATGACTTTGTTTCCGGAAAAACACAAAATATTACCGGGGGTCCCGGAGGCGCTGCCAGCCCACAAGTTTCCCGTGATGGAAAGAAGCTTGCTTTTGTGAAGCGTGTTCGCGAGAAGTCGGTGCTGTACATACACGATTTGCAAACCGGTGAAGAGAAACCTGTGTATGATGAGTTGAACAAAGACCAACAGGAGGCTTGGGCGATTTTCGGAATTTATCCGGACTTCAATTGGACGCCCGACAATTCAGCAATCATCATTTGGGCGAAGGGAAAGATTAAGAGGATTGAAGTGTCATCGCTGAAAGTATCGGATATCCCATTTAAAGTAAGTAATACCATAAAGATTGCCGATGCCCTCCACTTCAAAAATGAAGCTTTCAAAGAAGAGTTCACAAGCAAGGTAATCCGTCATGCGGTTACTTCACCGGATGGCAAGAAACTGGTTTTTAATGCAGTGGGCTATGTCTGGGAAAAGGAATTGCCAAGCGGAACTCCACGTCGCATCACCAACGGTGTTGACCTTGAATTTGAACCTTCCTTTTCAGCCAATGGAAATGAATTGGCATTTGTGACATGGAGCGATGAAGGCTTGGGAGCAATTGTCAAATTGAATCTTAAACTAAAAGCAGCCAAACCACAAAAGGTGACAATTGAAAAAGGAATCTACCGCACTCCTTCCTTTTCTCCTGATGGAAGTAAAATTGTCTTCATAAAGGAAAGGGGAAATGACCACCAGGGGTTCAGTTTTACGAAAAACCCCGGGATATATTGGATGGCATCCACTGGTGGAGAAGCGAAACTAGTGACTACAGAGGGAGAGTATCCCCAATTTAGTAAGGATGGAAACCGTGTCTACTTTTCAACGAACGACGGAAGTTCGAATACTTTAAAGTCTGTTAAGATTGATGGCAGTGATGAACGCTCTTTGGTCACCTCCAAGTTAGCGGCAAGGCTGGTACCCAGTCCGGATGAGAAGTGGATTGCCTTTGTACAATTGCACAAGGCTTATGTGGCGGCCATGCCACTGATTGGAAAAACAGTTGATCTTGACTCCAAAAGCAATGACTATCCTGTCAGTCAGCTAGCACGTGATGCCGGCATCAACCTTCATTGGTCGGTTGACAGCAAAAAAATATGCTGGACTTTGGGCGATGAGTATTTTGTGAATGATCTCAACACCCGGTTTACCTTCCTTGAAGATGCGCCTGTCAAACTTCCTCCCCCCGACAGTGTGGGATTGAAAATTGGGCTCCTTGTAAAATCTGATCTACCGGATGGGAGAATAGCTTTCCGGGGAGCAAGAATTATTACGATGGAAGGGAACGAAGTCATTGAAGATGGCACGATCGTCATCAACCGAAATAAGATTGAAGCGGTTGGAAAAAGTAGTGAGATAACCATTCCTCAGGGAGCAAAAGTATATGACGTAAATGGTAAGACTATTATGCCTGGTTTTGTCGATGCGCATGCCCACCTTGGAAATTTTAGATATGGGTTGAGCCCCCAGAAACAGTGGGAGTACCATGCAAATCTTGCCTATGGTGTCACCACGTCGCACGACCCCTCGGCCAATTCTGAAATGATTTTCTCTCAGAGTGAAATGATCAAGGCTGGTAATATGGTTGGCCCAAGAGTGTTTTCAACAGGCACCATTTTGTATGGTGCGGAGGGTAGCTTTAAGGCCGTCATCAACAACATTGACGATGCCCGAAGCGCTGTTCGCCGAACAAAGGCCTATGGCGCATTTTCTGTTAAAAGTTATAATCAACCCCGTCGGGAACAACGCCAGCAGATTATTCAGGCAGCGCGCGAATTGAATGTAGAAGTGGTACCCGAAGGTGGATCCAGCTTTTATCTGAACCTCTCCATGATCATGGATGGTCATACCGGAATAGAGCATAATATTCCGGTGGCCCCTATATATAAAGATGTGGTCACCCTTTGGAGTAGCAGCAAAAGTGGATATACACCTACGTTGATTGTGAATTTTGGCGGACTCTCAGGAGAATATTATTGGTATCAACATACCAATGTGTGGGAAGATGAAAAACTTTTAAAATTTACCCCGCGCGGAGAGATCGATGCACGCAGTCGTCACCGCACCATGGTTCCTGAAAAAGAATATGAAAATGGACACATCCTCGTTTCAAAAGTTTGTACTCAGTTGAGCAATGCGGGAGTGAAAATAAACTCGGGCGCACATGGTCAACTTCAGGGACTGGGTTCCCATTGGGAGCTTTGGATGTTGGCACAAGGTGGCATGAAGCCGATGGATGCCTTGCGCTCAGCCACGATCAATGGGGCAGCTTACCTGGGAATGGATGAACAGATCGGTTCATTAAAGGCCGGCAAACTCGCAGACTTAATTGTGCTAGACAAAAACCCATTGGAAAACATTCAAAATTCCAATTCACTGGTCTACACGATGGCGAATGGGAGGTTGTATGATTCAAATAACCTCAACGAAATTGGAAACAATTCTAAGAGCCGTTCTAAATTTTATTGGGAACAGAGTGGCTACAGTCAGAATTTCCCCTGGCATGAAGAAACGCATAGTTTTCAAACCCAGGGATGTGGGTGTTTTGGGATCCATTGAGAATGGTATAACGCAAAATAGAAAACGCCCTATCATTAGGGCGTTTTTGTTATTACGTTAATAAGTGCTTGCTCAAGCCTCTTTTTCTTCCAGCACC
>JAYVRH010000563.1:0-4356 GCA_043776495.1 Cyclobacteriaceae bacterium | reverse complement strand
TAAACAGAAGCTTTTGATGGCAGGCAATTGTCTCATCACCTATTCAATATAAATTTTTCTTTCTTGTCCTGGGATAGGCTCGATGAGAGTTTGATCCAACTAATCAGGAAGGGGCTTCACCATGACATTCTTATAAAACACCTTGCTTTTTGGATCGTGTCCTTGCAACCCAAAAGTACCACCCATCAGGCGACCGCCTTCAGTTGGCTCGGTATATTCATTAATAACCTTATCATTGATTTTCACAGTGATCTTTTTGCCTTGAACGATAATATGTTCCGTAAACCACTCATCATCTTTGGCCGGGGCCTCTTTCACATCCTGAACTGCGTAAATGCTCCCTGTCTTGCGCCAGTCGGTATGGGTATTGTTCACCTGAACCTCATAGCCCTTTGAAGGCCACCCTTCTTCCTGATAAACCGTGTGAATGAAAATCCCTGAGTTGGAACCGGGCGTGGTCATCACCTCCGCTTTAAACTCAAAATTCCTGAAGTTATGATTCATCACCGCACCATCATAAAATAAATGGGCGCGGTCTCCATAAGCCACAATCATTCCATCCGATACTGTAAACGTAGCCGGGTGTTCACTTATCTTCCATCCGGCAAATGATTTACCATCAAATAATTTGACCCAGCCATCATTTTTTTCTTTTCCCTGACCTGATACAGTAAGTTGAGCCAGGATGGCCAGCATGAATATCAAAAGTGTTTTCATAAGTAAGGATTAAGGTGAAATGGACTATTTGAGTTCTTTTATTTTGATGCTCCTGAAAGATACTTCGTCACCATGGTCTTGCAAAAGGATTCGTCCCTTTTCCGCCATCCCAAAATTCTCATAAGAGGCATACTTGCTTTTAGCAACGAGTGCAAGGTATTCGGGTGAGCCGCGTTGATACTCCACCACTTTATAACCATTCACCCAGTGCTCTACTTTGTTGTCAGGATACACGATCACACGGCCGTTGTTCCATGCACCAATGGGACGTTGCCCTCTCTTTATTTTTGTTGACGGGATGAGGTCATACAAAGAGCCAAGGGTACGGTTTCCGTCGACACCCTGCTTTGCATCGGGATGCTTCTCATCATCGAGCATCTGGAATTCAAGTCCTATGGCGGATCCCTTATTTCCTTCTTTTTCTGTGACAAAATATTTTAATCCACTGTTGGCTCCCTCTGTCAGCTTAAATTCAAACTGAAGATCAAAAGCCTTAAATTCGTCCATGGTCACAATGTCTCCGCCATTCGTCGATTCAGCTCCTGCTGATTTCATCACATTCAGAACCCCTTCATTGATCTGCCATCCCTTTTCAGGAAACGCAGTCTTATAAGCGCCGCGCCAACCTCCTGTGGTCTTCCCATCCCATAATAACCTCACACCATTTTTAATTTCTTGCGGTGATAACGAATTCGGCAAGAGGTTTACAACAAATAGGTCGTCGGGGGGTGAAGCCACAAGATTTTGTGTTTGAATCCTGATGTTGCGCCAGCGGATTTGCTTCCCTGCTTCTTCTGGTTTATTGCCGATCGCATGCACCTGAAGGGCGATAAATCCTTGATTTGTCATGTTATCCACTAGGTGTGACGTAGCAATTCCGTTGACCCAGACACGCATTACATCTCCTATGCATTCGATCCTGAATAAATTCCAGTCGCCTTTCTTATAGGCTACTTTAGCCTTTGGGTTATATTCCATAGTATAAAGCCAGTCCCTTCGGGCTTCATCATAAAGGCCTCCTGTCCAGGCACGATCAGAAGGATCGATCTCAACCTGATAGCCGTGCACCCTCCCATTCTTAAAATCTGCTTTGCTTTCGCTCCGAAACTGAATTCCGGAATTCATATCAGCATCGAGCTTAAATTCGAGTTCTAATATAAAGTCGTCGTACAGGCTCTCTGTCACCAAAAAAGAATTCGGTTCGTTGACTACAGTTTTGCCAGTGATCTCGCCATTCTTAACTTCATAAGGAGCCTTGCCATTGAGCGGCTTCCATCCTGCAAGATCTTTGCCATTAAACAAGCTAGTCCACTTTGTCTGTGCAGATAGCAAAGGCGGATTTACTAACAACGATAACAGGAATAAGCAGACTTGAATGCAGCTGGTTGAGTGTTTCATATTAATCCTACTTTGTTAAGATTGGAAATGATATTTAAGATTTGATCTTTCTCCCAAGTCAAATTAGTTTCTCAAACTCCTAACTGATCGATTCCAGATAAAGGTCCTCTACCTTTTTACGCGCCCAGGAAGTCTTACGCAGAAACACGAGGCTGGATTTGATGCTCGGATCGTTGGTAAAACAATTGATGTTGATGCGGCTGCCAAGTTCTTCCCATCCGTAGCGGTCTACGAGGTGAGTCAATACCATTTCAAGTGTTTGGCCGTGCAAGGGATTATTGGGTTGCATCTCCATTTTTTATCATAATTCCTCTATCGCTCTTTGATAATCAAATTGTAAATCATCTGGCAGCTTTGCCAGGGTTGCATGAATCTTTTTTAGTTGTTGCTGATACAAATTTAGAAGCACCGGGCTTTTGTCCAATCGGATGCCTGATTTTTTAAGCAAGGTACAGAAGTGGATGCGAACTTCCAGCTCTGATTGCTTTATGCCCGAATACCGTATTTGCTTATTTGCCACCCTTAGAATTTTTCGCAGGCTCTTTTTGAAGAAATATAGATTGCCTTTTGGAAGTGTGCCAAATTGGTCGGCGATCTCACTCTTTACATTCTCAACGTACGACGGCTCATCATCTGCCTCGAAGAGCAAGTAGGTGAGCAATTCCTTATTATCCTTCTTATAGCGTGCCAGCCTGAGGCACAGCTCCAGCAATTGATCAGCCTCGAGCTTGTCCAACTCCTTTTTTATCTCGTGAACGGAGGCCGCTTTCATCAAATTTCAATGCTTGTATTGGTGCAAGTATACGGAATGAAATTCTGCAGCGAAAACAGGTCGCGATCATCGATCCTGCCACCATGGACTGCCCACTGTCATGCTGTCGAGTCGTAGGCGTTCTCCCATGATGGGTGTAGTCATTTTAACCTTCAACTCTGAGGCGGCCTTGACGGCGCGCTCCACCGGTTCTTTCCACGGGTGTAATGACAGCGTAAACTTTCCCCAATGTACGGGCATCAGCACTTTGGAATTTAAGTCGATGCTTGCCTGTACCGTTTCCTCTGGCATCATGTGAATGAAAGGCCATTGCTTGTTATACTGACCACACTCCAGCATGACAAGGTCAAATGGACCGTACTTTTCTCCAATCTTCCTGAAGGACTCATCATAGCCTGAATCACCTCCAATGAAAATCGAGTATCCACCGGTCTTCAAAACAAAGGATGACCAAAGTGTTTGGAAGCGCTTGAATCCTCTTCCCGAGAAATGGCGTGCAGGTGTAGCAGTCAATTCAATCCCTGGCTGAACTGTGCCACCTTCCCACCAGTCAAATTCTGTAATCTTATCTTCGTCTATGCCCCAATAGGCAAGGTGTTCACCAATGCCAAGTCCAGTACAAAACATTCTTGCTTTCGATTTGAGCTTTAGGATCGTGTTGTAATCAAGGTGATCATAATGATCGTGAGAGATGACGACGAGATCCAGCGGAGGAAAATCCTCGATGACAAAAGGTGTTTCAAACGCATAATTCCTGCTTCCAAAATATTGAACGGGCGAAGCATATTCGCTAAAGACGGGATCCACCAGAATATTCTTACCGTTGACCGTAATAAGGTAAGAAGAATGTCCAAACCAGATGATCGAAGGTTGGTCGGGAAGGGACTGAAGGTTTGTGCGGATGGATGGCAGCGTGACCGATGGCTCACGGTTGACACCTTTGCTGAAGAAAAAGTCAAACATCAATTTTGGGTAAGACACACCCTTGGCCATCATTTCTGTGGGTACGAGGTTTTCAAAACTTCCATCTTTGTAATTGGGGGATTGCTTTATTCTTTCCAATCTTTTTCCCGTTGGAAGCTTGCCAAAAGATTTCTGCTGCATAAATAGAAAGATTACTAAGGTGAGGGCCAGGACAACAATCAATATTGTCTTGAATATTGTTTTAAGGATTTTCATTCAATTCGATGGAAATTCTAATCTGGCGACGAGATTAAGGGCCTATTTATTGTATGTTTCTTGTGATAATTTTTCGACGGACAAAGTACGCAATTAGGATTCAATGTTATGAAGATAAGAACTGCCCTTGCCTCACTCGCCCTAACTGAAGGGGCCGCGCGCTGTCCTTTTAGGGAATCAAAGCCCTCTTTTTGATAACTGAGTCCTAAAGAAGTATCCGAATAAGGGCCTGATGTTATCTTTAAAATAACTGATCCACTTCGAAATTTGGTACTCTCCAGTTTTAAATG
>JAYVRH010000562.1:0-4360 GCA_043776495.1 Cyclobacteriaceae bacterium | reverse complement strand
TCAAAAACCAGGCTGATTTTCCCGGTATGGTCGGCGCCTCCGGTGCGATTTATGCAGTCATGGTGGCGGCCGCAACCTTAATGCCGAACTATACATTTATCCTTTTCTTCTTCGGGCCTGTGAAGATCAAATACATTGTCGGATTCTATATCGCTGTTTCTTTCCTCGGTTCTGTCGGGGCCAATGCCGGTGGGAACATTGCTCACCTGGGAGGCGCCTTAATGGGCTTTGTATACATCAAGCAACTCCAAATCGGAGTGAATTGGGGAGGATGGATCACCGCAGTTACTGACTGGTCTAAAGATTTGTTCAATCCCCGCCCCAAGGTGAAAGTATCTTACCGGAAAAACGAAGCAACCAACGGGAAGAAGAACGCCAACCTTTCCGGCATTTCTCAGAGAGAAATTGATGACATCCTCGATAAGATTTCTGATGGAGGGTACGAGAGCCTCACGAAGGAAGAGAAAGAGAAACTTTTTAAGGCGAGTAAGAAATAAACGCAGGTAGTAAGCCGTAAGTATTTAGACCTTAATGTTGAGTAAGAAAGCGTTTCATCTCCTTTATCATCTCCGCTGCTTTTTCCTCCTGAACAAAATGACCTGCATCATTGAACTTGATGATCTCAGCGTGGGGAAGTGCAGACTTCCATTTGTCTAGTTCGGCGACGGGTACGAATGAGTCTTTCATCCCCCAGAAAATCTGAATGGGTGTTTCTTTGAGGACGGGTAGTTGGTCCCAGTATGATTGCCACCAATCGGATGCATTCATCAATTCTTTTGCAAACGCATAGGCTCCAACACGGGAAGCTGCATCAGGCAAAGCATCTTTGTAATGTGCATGAATTTCTTTTGTCAATTTCTTCTTGTCTCCAAAGGCAGCCGGCATAATGGCCTTTACCGCAAAATTGAAATAGAGGTACAAGACTTTTCCCAACCAGGAGTCCATGATTCGGGCAGGTCCTGAGAAATGACGCTCGGTTTTTAATGAGCGCATCCAGGTGTTGAATAAGATGACACGATTTACATTTCGAGAATTTTTTATTGCATAAGGCAGACTAATTCCTCCACCAAAATCATTGGCTACAATCGTAATGTTCCTTAAGTCAAGGGAGTGGATAAATTTTTCCAAGCGCGAAGCGTGAGCCTGGACGGAATAATCTCCAGTAGATGGTTTAGCTGAAAGCCCGAAGCCAAGCAGGTCCAATGCGATGCATCGGTGGTGGTCACGCAAACCTTTGATCAGATCACGAAAGCCAAATGACCATTCTGGTGTGCCATGCACGAACAGGATGACCGGTCCTGCACCCTCGTCAACATAATGGATTTCGTTGCCTTCGATGGTTATCCAGTGCGATCGAAAAGGGTAGAGGACCTTATCGAGCCAGTCGGGCTGTGGCTTCATACAGTAAGTGTTTCATCAGTTGAATGCCATTGCTCGTCGCAGAATTTTTCTTCTTGCTGCGCATACGGGTATGATGAGTGAGTCCTTCAATGCAAGGGGTCTCAGGTAATAAGCTTGGCTAATACGAAAGCTGCTCCCGCTGCCATAGCTCCGACGAAAGCCACGTGCACTGCACCTTTGAAAAGCGGCTGCCCCGTAAGTTTGCTTTTGATCAAACCGAAGGCCACCAGGCAGATTAAAGTAATGACGGAGGAATAAATGAGTCCTTGCCGCGAGCTTTCCGTAAAAAAATAAGCGCTCAAAGGTATCAGTCCTCCAATCACATAACTCACGCCGATCACCATCGCACTCTGCAGCGCTCGATTTTCATCCGGGCGCTCCAACCCCAATTCAAAGCGCATCATGAAATCAACCCACTTTTTTGGGCTCTTGGCCATTTCCCGTGCGATCTTTTCCTGTAAGGCATCATCAAGCCCATATTCAGCAAAGATTTCTTTTGTCTCACGGATCTCTACTTCGTGCAACTTTTCTATTTCTTCGTATTCTCGCTTTTCCTCCGCTTCGTAGTGCTCGATTTGGGTGCGACCTGCCAGATACCCTCCCAATCCCATCGCAATGGATCCTGCTGCAATCTCGGCCAGGCCTGCAGTGATGACGATGGAGGTTGAATCAATGACCCCACTCAACCCTGCTGCCAGGGCAAACGGCACCGTAAGCCCATCGCTCATGCCAATGACAAAGTCGCGAACCTTCTCAGAGGATTGAAAATGTTCTTCAATGGGGTGTTGCATGGAGGGATTTGGGTCTTGGGTGTTAGGTTTTGGTCGATTAAAGTTAGCAAATCACGCACTTTTATTGGCAAGTTGGCCGCAAGCGGCGTCAATATCCTTGCCCCTGCTCTTTCGAATGCGGGTGGTGACCCCATTACTCTCCAGCAAATGCTGATACATCAGTAATTTATCTTCTCCTGCCTGCTGGAAAATACCGTCATCAATGGGGTTATACTCGATGAGATTTACCTTGGATGGGACGAGCTTGCAAAACTTCAATAAGGCCTGGGCATGCTCAAGGTTGTCGTTGATTCCTTCCCAAACAACATATTCGTACGTTACTTTTTTCTTGCGTTTGGCATACCAATATTTCAGCGCCTCGGCCAACTCTTCCAATGAGTTGCTGTCGTTGATGGGCATGATGGAAGAGCGTGTTTCATTCAACGCCGCGTGCAACGATACCGCCAGATTGAACTTCACCTCGTCATCGGCCAGTTTTATGATCATCTTGGCGATGCCTACTGTCGAGACCGTGATGCGCTTGGCAGCCATGTTAAGGCCCTGCGGTGAAGTAATTTTTTCTATTGCAGCCAGGACATTATTGTAGTTGAGAAGGGGTTCGCCCATGCCCATGAAAACAATATTGGTCAAGGGTCTTCCAAAATATAATTCAGATTGCTCTTTAATGGCAACCACCTGGTCATAGATTTCATCCGGATTGAGGTTGCGCATTCTCTTGAGTCGTGCGGTAGCACAGAATTTGCAATCCAGACTGCAACCCACTTGTGAAGAGACGCACGCCGTAATTCTTTTTTCAGCTGGAATTAACACCGACTCGACAATCAATCCATCATGAAGCTTCACTGCATTCTTGATGGTACCATCCGTACTGCGTTGGAGGGTGTCAACCTGAACGTGATTGATGGCAAAATTTGTTTTCAACATCTCTCTGGTAGGGATGGAGAGATTGGTCATTTGCTCAAAATCCTTGGCAGACTTTTTCCAAAGCCACTCATACACCTGCTGGGCACGAAAAGCTTTGTCCCCTTGCTGAACAAAAAATTCTTTTAATTCGTCTAGATTAAGTTTTCTGATGTCGCGCTTTGTCGGCGTTTCGGTGGTCATCACTTAATTCTCGAAAAAGATTTCTTTTCACACTCTTTTTTTGTGTTGTGAATCTTTAATGCAGATTGCGAAAGTTCATCGATGGTCCATTGTTGCGTCATCAGGCCAGACTTACTGTCCAGCAACATAAGATCCTGGCCATTAATTTTATATTTAAAAGATTTCGGATCAGAGCCTTTCTTTTTGCCCGCCATTAGGATGGTCTCTTCTCCATTTCCTTTCTTATCGAATTTAAGAGTGCGCGCCGCGCTGGTGGAAGAAACTTGCATGTCCTGGGTCAATTCTTTTTCCGTGTCGCTCTCTTTAAACTCACTCTGAAGGCAGGTCTTTTCATCAGAAAGTTGCCATGTTCCGACAATAGTTTGAGCATGGCTTTGCAATACGATCATTGCGAGGGATACTACGATACAGAGTCGCATAACGGTTTGTTTTAACACTTCAAATTTACACTAAATTGCTGCTTTGAGGGATGGGCTGTATTGGTTTAGTTACAAATAATGAATCGGACTACGCTTTTATCTTTTGTTTCTGTTGTCTTGATCCCTTCTTGTGGAACAGAGATGATAGAGGATAACAACCTTCTTCTCCGTGAGTAATTGACTCAGACATTTGCACATTACTCCGGTTTACACGAATTTTCGCGCTCAAATTTTCCACATGCAAAAAAGTAACGCAATTGTACTGACGGCTGGCTATTTGGATTCCAACAGTGGCAAGACAGCCCATGGTCTTATTCGCGGCACCGACCGATTTAATATTTTGGGTGTCATTGATCACAAACATGCAGGCAAGGATGCCGGCGAAGTGCTGGATGGCAAAAGACGAAACATTCCGGTTTATGCTTCTTTCTCAGATTTCGTAAAGCAAAGTCCCGTCAAAGCGGAATATTGTATCCTTGGCGTAGCCACCAAAGGCGGTGTCATTCCCGATACATTGAGTGTGATGCTGCGGGAAGCGCTGGAAAATAATTTTAGCCTGGTGAATGGACTGCATGATTACGTCTCAGATCATACAGACCTTGCTGATCTGGCAAAGTCCAAAGGCCTTCAAATTATCGATGTTCG
>JAYVRH010000561.1:0-4369 GCA_043776495.1 Cyclobacteriaceae bacterium | reverse complement strand
CTGGCCGCGCTTAATATTATTGAGCTTTATCAGCACAACCGGATTCCAAACCTCGTGAATCCGGACTATCTCAAGCAGATTTAAAAACCCGAATCGGCAGGCACCAAAGATTAGTATCAAGCCGAGTGCTGGTCGACATTTGCAATGTCGACCGAATCGAAGGATTATTTTAATTTGAAAGATGGATTTAGAATCCTTCCTCATCTAATACGCATCATGAACAGCTTTAGATAACCCGAATAACATCAGGAAAACAGGATTTACATTTCTCCTATTTTCCCGTAGACTTGTTTCATGGGATTCAAATATGCGATCCGCAGCGATAAACTTCATTTCCTTACTCATACAGTAGTCGATTGGATTGACATTTTTACGCGCCGCGAACTGGCCGATGTAATTGTAAATTCTTTGAACTATTGCATCGAAAAAAAAGGACTTGAAGTTTATGTTTGGTGCCTGATGCCCAGTCACCTTCATATGATTGCCAGAGCAGCTGAGAAGTCGGAAAAAGACTTGTCAAGCATCATGAGGGACTTCAAGAAATTTACTTCAAAAGCGATCGTTGAGCAGATTTTCGAAATTGGTGAAAGTCGGAAGGAATGGATGATGAATCATTTTCAAACTGGTTCTGATTCTTATCAGTTTTGGCAGGAAGGGATGAGACCCATTGAGTTGTTCAAAAGAAAATTTACGAATCAGAAAGTTGACTACATTCATAATAATCCTGTCGTCGCCGGAATTGTGAGGGAGCCACAGGATTATTTATTGAGTTCAGCAGCAGATTATTATCTAAACAGGAAGGGGTTGGTCAGGATTTGTTATATTGAATAGTGGAGTTACAAATGCAAAACGTGTTTAGTGAAGGGGCGGTGAAGGATTGTAAATCCTCAAACCCAAGAGATCCGAGTTTTATTGAGGAGCCGGATTACAAATCCGGCCCAGCGTTCCCAGGCTATTCAATTGATTCAAGAGAATAACATATCCGGACCAACGGGATCAAGATTGCAGACAGTTTAGCTTCCCTTGTTTATTTCTCATTGGGGAATCAAAAAATAAAATAAATAGCGACTAATCTTGTACGTATTTAGTTGCTTTTTTCCAAAACTAAATCATCCCCTGTGAATTAAGTTATGTACAAAAACATGACACAAATCATATGCCCTATGTAACAACAGTCACAGAAACCACCTTGACAAAGGGTGACATTTGGTAAATAAAAAATGAACCTGAATCGCAGGTTACTAGTGCATTGAGCCAGGCGAAACTCAAACGAACAGAGCACATTGATGCAAAAACAGAATTGTAAGGAGTAGCTATAAAAATAGATTTAACCCGATATGACAACAACGGTAGTAATAGGTGGAAGTTTTGCGGGCATGACGGCTGCCATAGAAATAAAACGAAAAGGAAAGGATGAACATAAGGTAATCCTAATCGATAAGTCGCCTTTATTTTTGTTCATACCATCCTTGATTTGGGTTCCGTTTGGCCGGAGGGAAATAAAAGACATCTCTTTTAGAAAAGAAGAGATATTGCGCAAAAAAGGTGTTGACTTTATTCTTGCCGAAGCAAAAAGTGTGGACACTGCAACACAAGTTGTAATAACTGAAAAAGGCAATTTTACCTATGACCATTTAGTTGTGGCCACGGGCCCCAAAGTAAAATTTGATGTGGCCCCCGGTGTGGCCGAATATTCGCACTATGTAGGCACACCCAATGGTGCCATGAAACTAAGGGCGGCACTGGAAGAGTTTAAGAAAAATCCCGGCCCGATAGTCATTGGCGCTACTCAGAATGCAGGTTGCATGGGGGCTGCGTATGAATTTCTATTCAACGTTGAAAAATGGCTGCGCGAAAATAATATCCGCAAAAAAGTTGACCTGTATTGGATCACCCCGGAAGATTACCTCGGCCACTTTGGAATAGACGGGATGCCGCTGGGCGAAACGATGCTCAAGGCCTTTATGAAAATGTTCAACATCCACTATAGAGTTGGTGTTGGGGTGAAGGAAGTCACCGCAGACAGTGTAATACTTTCTACCGGAGAAGTTTTAAAAAGCAAGCTCACCCAGTTGATGCCTCCCTTTGTAGGCGTTGACTTTGTTCAAAATTCACCTTCCTTACTACCAACTGCAAATGGATATATTCCGGTAAAGGATAGTTATCAGCACAAGCAACTAAAAAATGTTTGGGCAGCAGGCATTGCCGTTCAGGTTGACTTGCCTTTTACCTGTAAGAATATTCCGTTCTCAGCACCCAAAACAGGTTACCCATCCGATGAAACCGGAAAGATTGTTGCCGAAAACATTGTGAGAGTAACTGCGGGAAGAGCAGATCTAAAAGAAAAACCCTGGGGAAAAATTCCGGGCCTTTGCGTGATGGATGCCGGAAAAAAAGAAGTCTTGATTTTCTCCAATCATCTGTTTAAACCCAGAACCTTTGCCATTATGATTCCCAATGTATTTTACGATATTTTTAAAGTTATGCTGGAAAAATACTTTCTATGGAAATCCAAAAGAGGGTATGCGTGGATGTTGTAGAATTATTATTAAACAAGACCGACACTTACCGAGCTCGACATCGTGTCTAATGACTCGGTCCGTTGTTGGTGTTCCCGTCTCGGGGTCACCAACAACCTGCGGAAACTCGTGATGGAAACGTGCTTGACTGCAGTGAACTTCATATAAGGAAATTGTTATAAAAAGTATGGGGTTAATGTATTTCGTTGACGAAAGAGAGATTTTACGCCAGAAGCTCGATTACATTCACTGCAATCCGGTTTCTTTGCGAGCACCCAGAAGATTATAAATATTCGAGTGATATTGAATAGTGGAGTTACAAATGCAAAACGAGTTTAGTGAAGGGGCGGTGAAGGATTGTAAATCCTCAAACCCAAGTGATGCGAGTTTCATTGAGGAGCCGGATTACAAATCCGGCCCAGCGTTCAACCCTGAACCCTGAACCCTGAACCCTGAACCCTAAACCCTAAACCCTAAACCCCCTTCGCATTCTGAATATACTCATCCATGATTTTTTCCAGCAATTCGAGGGGAACAGATCCATTCTTGAGCACCACATTGTGGAATTTTCTCAGATCGAATTTGTCGCCGAGAGAAGTCTTAGCTTTTTCTCTTAGTTCAAGAATTTTTAGCATCCCGATTTTATAGGCGCAGGCCTGACCGGGCATAACAATGTATCGTTCTATTTCGGTGGTCACCTCGCTCGTGGGCATGCCTGTGTTCGCGACCATGTAATCGATCGCTTGCTGCCGTGTCCATTTTTTGTGGTGGATGCCAGTATCCACCACCAGACGCACCGACCGGAACATCTCTGCCTGAAGTCGGCCGAGGTTTCCAAAAGGGTCGTCTTTATAGAAGCCTAATTCCCAGGCCAATCGTTCAGAGTAGAGCGCCCATCCCTCTGCGTATGCAGTGAAGCCCAAAATATTTCTGAAAATCGGTACGCTCCCCAACTCACTTTGGATGGCCACCTGAAAATGATGCCCGGGGATTCCCTCATGATAGACGAGTGTTTTCATTCCGTACTTTACAATTTCGTGCAAGTCTCGCAGGTTCACATAAAATGTTCCGCCCCGGGAGTTGTCCATGGGTGGGCCCATATAATACGCGGTGGCGGATCCTTCTTCTTTAAATTCAGGCACACGCTTTACTTCCAGCTTTGCTTTGGGGCGGATATCAAACGCTGCATCCAGATTATGATTGATGTCATCCAGGAGCCTGTTGTATTCCGCCAGGGCAAGTTTTCTCCCCTCGTCATCGTTAGGAAAAAGAAAACGTTCTTCTTTGTTAATGCTTTGCACTATGTCGCCGATGGTGCGGGTGGTGTCTTTGTAGCCTTGAGCCAACAGTATATCCCACATTTCCTTTTTTATCCTCGAAACTTCCGATAGGCCAATGTGATGGATTTCTTCCGGGTCAAGATTGACTGTGGTATTTTGCTTAAGCTGATATCTGTAAAATTTATCGCCGTCAGGGAACTTCCAAACTCCGTCATCATCATTGGCTATGTCATACAGTGAAGTGAAGTGATCGATCAGTTTTTGATAGGCAGGGAATACAGTTTCTCTGATTTCATTTTCAACACGGCTGGTCAGCTCCTTTTTTTCCTCTTCCGACAATCCCTTCAGCGTATCTATTTTAGTTTTGAAATTGGTAAAGAGAATGTTAGCCTGGATCGGATTCGGCAGACCTGCTTCAATATTAATCTTTGGTTTTCCTTGTCCGGTAAATCCTTTCATTTCATCCAGTACTCTTGTAATCATGAAGCGGGGAGGGGTGATCCCTTTTTCCTGCCTGATCTTCAAGCCTTCCAGTACCTGATCAAATTTTGTGTCGAACTGAGACAAGCG
>JAYVRH010000560.1:0-4387 GCA_043776495.1 Cyclobacteriaceae bacterium | reverse complement strand
TAGACGCTGAGCGTATTGCCGTTTGGGGATGGAGCGGTGGCGGATCGGCGACTCTCAATTTACTATTTCAATATCCCGAAATTTACAAGACTGGAATTGCCGGTGCTGCTGTCGCTAATCAACTCACCTATGATAACATCTACCAGGAACGCTATATGGGATTGCCCCAGGAGAACCTGCAAGATATCGTGAATGGCTCACCGGTGACCTACGCAAAAAACCTGAAGGGAAATCTCCTTTATATCCATGGGACAGGCGATGACAATGTACACTATAACAATGCCGAGATGCTGATCAATGAGCTGATCAAATACAATAAACAATTCCAGATGATGGCCTATCCCAATCGCTCCCATGGTATGTCCGAAGGAGAAGGAACCTTTGAACATCTGGCCACATTGTGCGCGGAATATCTCAAACGCCACTGTCCGCCCGGGGGGCGGTAGCAAAGTCGTCCTACACTTTAAAAGTGCAGGACGACTTTGCAACGGTTTTCTAAAGGTTAATCGACCGTTAACGGAATTTCATCGGCTGATGAAGGTCCTTTGTCATAATTTTGACATACCTCAAACCGTTGCAGGCTCTTTATAAATGCTGAACGGTCTAAAACCTATCTGCACGGGCCAACCATTTGGAGTATAAGCAGTTATAGCTTAGAAATATTTTCACAAACAATAAAGTAATGTGGAATAAATCAGCGAGGCTGGTTGTCTAATCAAAGCAGTTGATAATTTTTCTTAAATATCGTATGAAGACCCTTTTATTCCTTATTGTAGCCCTTACCAGTAGTTTTGTGTTGCCTGCACAAGGTCCCGGTCAGGATAAAACCAGTCCTCAGCCTGCGGTGGTTGTAAAAAGCCATGGGAAGATTACTGGCACAATCACAGATGAATCTACCAAGCAACCTGTTGAGTTCGCTACCGTTGCGCTTACTGAACTTAATTCAGAACACCCTATTAATGGTGCCGTGTGCGATGACAAAGGGAAATTTGTTATTACGAAGGTTCCGAACGGCGCATATCGACTCATCATATCTTTCATCGGTTACGAGAATGTAACCGTCAATAGCGTTGTCATTTCGGATAAAAAAAGCACCATTGAAGTAGGCACGCTGAAGATGTCTACGAATTCGAAAGAACTTGACGCGGTCGTCGTGGAAGGTCAACGGGCATTGGTGGAGGAAAAAGTCGACCGGACTGTCTACAATGCTGAAAATGACAAGACGGCCGTGGGTGGTGATGCGACAGATGTTTTGAAGCGTGTGCCCATGCTGACCGTTGACTTGGATGGGAATGTGTCATTGCGTGGGAATCAAAATATCAAAGTGTTGATCAACAACAAGCCTTCTACCATCTCCGCCAACAGCGTTGCAGACGCCTTGAAACAAATTCCTGCGGACCAAATCAAAACCGTTGAGGTCATTACTTCTCCTTCTGCGAAATATGATGCGGAAGGTTCGGCCGGGATTATCAACATCATCACCAAGAAGAATACCCTTCAGGGAGCGACCCTCAATATCGATGGAAGCAGCGGCTATCGCGGATCAAACCTTGGATTGAACGGAAGTTATCGCAAAGGAAAAATGGGATTCTCCCTGGGAGGCCATGGAAGATCCAGTTATAATGTGAATGGCAAATTTGATAATGACCAGCGTACCCTCTCGTCCACCGGCGATCAGACTGTTACGATCCAAACTGCCGCCACGCGTCGAAATGATCTTTTTGGGAATCTTAACGCCTCATGGGATTATGACCTTGACAAAAACAATTCTCTTACTGCTGGCATCCGTTATGGCTCGAGAAATGGAAACAACTACCAGGATCATTTATATACAACCTCGACTGCTCCTACTTACTCTTCAAGCTCTCTTAAAGATGTTGAAACCATCGACAAGTCAGGAAACGTGGATGCGAGTCTTAATTACACCCACACATTCAAAAAACCGCAGCAGGAATTCAGTTTATTGACACTTTATAGCCGCAACAACCGGACCAATGATTTCTACAACTCACTGCTGAATGAAAGTGACTTGTCGATCATACAAAGGCTTAAAAATCTGAACAAGAGTTTTAACCAGGAGGTCACCATCCAGGCCGACTATCAAACACCCATCAGCACAAACCAATTGCTTGAATTTGGAGGAAAGAATATCTCGCGCAAAGTTTCCAGCGATTACAAGTACCTATTTGCTTCAGGAGCAGACGGTGAGTATGTCGTCAATCCAAACAGCACCCTCGCTAACATTTTTAACTATGACCAAAACATTACTGGCGGATATTTTTCTTATACCTACAGCACAAAGTCGGGCTACAGCATGAAGGCGGGGTCCCGTTATGAATATACCACCATTAACGCAACCTTTGCCACTGAAAAACCTCCGGTTGTGATTCCTTCTTATGGAGTGACAGTACCAAGCATCAATCTCTCCAAGAGATTGAAGAATGGGAATACTTTGAAAATTGCCTATAACCAGCGTATCCAACGCCCTTCGATCCAATTTCTCAATCCCAATATTCAAGCTTCAAATACCACCAACATCACGGTGGGGAATCCAAGTCTGGCACCTGAATACACCAATAATTATGAATTGTCTTACAGCACATCAGTCAAAGGGTCGTCTTTGAATTTGTCGACTTTCGTAAGAAATACAGACAATGCCATCCAAAGTGTACGTGATGTGATTGGCAAAAATCCCAATGATCCCGACACTATCCGCACCACTTACAAAAATATTGGCAGAGAAGATGCTTATGGTGGCAGCCTATTCGCCAATATAAATATCTCCAACAAATTATCAATCAACGGTGGTGGAGACTTCTATTATGCCATGTTAAAAAATAATGATCCCAATCCGAACTATAATGCCAGCAACCAGGGATGGGTAGTGAGTGGCCGCCTCTTTGGAAGCTATACATTAACAAAAGGATGGGGCCTTCAGTTCTTCACCTTCGCCAGAGGGCGACAAGTACAACTTCAAGGAATACAGGGGAGTTTTTATGTCTATAGCCTGAGCCTCCGTAAGGAGTTGTTGAACAAAAAAGGTAGCCTTGGGTTTGGGGCGGAGCAGTTCTTTACCCCGGCCATGAGGATAAACAGTTACACCGTATCACCCACCATTGACCAGCACAGTACGACCGAGATGCGCAACATGAACTTCAAGGTCACCTTCAGCTATCGTATTGGCAAGATGAGTTTTGATGCTCCTCGCAAACGCAAAAAATCAATTGACAATGATGACCTGAAAGATGGTGGCGGTGATGGTGGTGGTGGTGATGCACAGCCGCAACAGGGTGGACAAGGTGGCGGTGGTGGACAGCGCCAGGCTGCAAGACCTGGAGCACCAGCATCAGTAGCCCCTGCCGTGACTAAAATTGTTGATCCAGCCGCGGTTGTAAAAGCAGATGGAACCTGGAATTATACCGTGGAATCTCCTCAAGGTCAGGCCGGCGTGCTTACGATTAAGAAAGAAGGTGAAGTGTATTCAGGAACAATAAAAAATACGCGCAACAATCGCGAGACTCCTTTGAAGACAGTGTCTGTCAAGGGTAATGAGTTAAGCTACGACTACGACGTAAACTTTGGCGGCAATAGTTCTACAGTCACTGTAAAATCAATCATCGATGGCGATTCCATGACAGGGACCGTGGTCATGGGCCAGTTTGGAACTTTTCCGATCAATGGGAAGAGGGGGCAATAGTTAGAGTCTTCTGCCACAAGGACACGAAGACACCAGGAATTCATAAAAAAACGCTTAGTGGCTTAGTGCCCTTGTGGCAAAATGATTTTTATCCCCACGAACCTGAGACACACCTAACCCGATTATTTGCCGGGTAATTAAAATAAAATATATTTGCCATCCGCCTACGCTAAAGCTATGGCGGACAAAAGGGGGATTAGCTCAGCTGGCTAGAGCGCTTCCATGGCATGGAAGAGGTCATCGGTTCGAATCCGTTATTCTCCACAAGATTATTTTCTAGCGTAGCTCAGCTGCGACGTGTCGGGAAGGTCGTACTTGATGATGACTTTTGATATGATCAAATTGCTCTTCAGCGCCACCACTCCAATTTTATTGTTGTGCTCGTCATAGGTATATCGTGTGGTGCGTTGTTCATTCCTTATCGGATCGTCCTGAATGGTTTCAATAAGATTGCCTTTACCGTCAAGCGTATGCCGCTCCCTGCTGATCAATATCCCGTTGCTGAAGGTGTATTGATCTATTCGATTGTTGCCTTCGTAGAAAACAGCCTTTGCTGACTTCATGAACATATCATTTACTTTTTTGTAAGTGGTGAGCGCCTCACTACCTAAGCTGTCTAACCCGGAGGTTTTTTTACCGATCAGTTTTCCACGCTCATCAAATTCTTTGCTTTCAATGAGCTTTCGGGAA
>JAYVRH010000559.1:0-4390 GCA_043776495.1 Cyclobacteriaceae bacterium | reverse complement strand
TCAAGTCAATAAACGTTTGACTCCTTCGATGTTGAAAAAGTATTGGCCAAAAAATCCCGAAGGGATTGAACGTTTATAGAACGGAGATGGATCATCTCTAGCCGACCCCGAAGGGTGTCGAACCATTACAGGGTCAATCTCATGGTAGAAACCATAAGAAAATAGGATTGGTACGCGATGCTAATTATCAATAATTAAAAAAGTTCATGTACCTCAATTGCCACACCGCCTTCAGTTTCAAATATGGGACGCTGTCCATAAAGAGACTCTTTGAAGAAGCGATGCGATGCGACGTGCATAAACTGGTATTGACCGAAATCAACAATACTGCATCTTACATAGAGATGCTGCGACTGTGTGCAGAGCATGCGCCGCTTGAAGGAACTCATCTGACGGCATATGGGAAAGATGCCTATCCACTGGAGATTGCCGTTGGCATTGAGTTCAGAAACCAGGCAGGAGGAAATGAACTGCTCTACGTTGCCATCGCCCAAAACAATCATGGATTTGAAAGAATCAACCGGTTCTTATCTCATTACAACCAGGAAGCAAAACCTTTTCCACCACGGGCACCGGAATTCGAGGATGTATTCATCATCTATCCGTTTGGGAAAATGGAGCCCGATCAACTCCGGCCACATGAATATATTGGCGTAAGCAAGCCTCAGTTAAATCAGTTTGCCATTTATCCGCCACGCAAAAAGTATCCGGAAAGGTTCGTCCTGTTACAGCCGGTAACGTTTGCCAACCGAATCGATTTCAACGTTCACCGGCTGTTGCGGGCCGTTGCCAACAACACTTTGCTCAGCAAACTCCATGTGGAACAGCAGGCCCATCCAGAAGAAATGATGCTACCTGAAAAGGAACTGGAGAAATGTTTTGAGCAGCATCCCGCATTAATTCAAAATTCAAAAAATCTTCTTGCCCAATGCTCACTCACTCTTGAACTCAAAACGGATAAAAACAAAAAATACATCACCGGAAGCGAAGAAACCGACTGGGATTTTCTCGTCACGAAAGCATGGGACGGTTTTCAAGAGCGGTATGACGTCAGCAATCCTGTCCTGCGCGAACGGCTGCAACGTGAACTCAACATCATCAAGCTGAAGAGGTTTTGCTCCTACTACCTCGTGGCTTATGATCTGATTTGCTTTGCCAAAGAAAAAGGATTTGACTACGTCGGTCGCGGCAGCGGCGCCAACAGTGTGGTGGCCTTTTGTCTTGGGATTACGAATGTGGATCCCATCGAGCTCGACTTATATTTTGAACGTTTCCTGAATGCGGAACGCACCTCCCCTCCCGACTTTGATATTGACTTTTCGTGGGATAACCGCGACGAGGTCTACGACTATTTCTTTTCCAGGTATGGACAAGAATACGTTTGCTTATTGGGTACTCATGTCACTTACCAAAAACGATCTGTTTTGCGCGAGTTGGGGAAAGTTTTTGGTCTCCCTAAAGACGAGATCGATGGAATCGTGGACGATCCCCTTAAAAATAGAAATCGCGACCACATCACCGAACTGATTTTTAAGTATGCCGAATACATGCAGGACTTACCCGCCAATATTTCCATTCATGCCGGCGGTGTACTCATCACTGATAAACCGATTTACACTTATACCGCCACGGAGTTTCCCCCAAAGGGTTATCCCGTGTCACATTTTGAGATGCACAACGCAGAAGACATGGGCATTTTTAAGTTTGACATCCTCAGCCAGCGTGGACTGGGGCACCTGAAAGAAACAGTAAAGCATGTAAAACGAAATCGCGGTATTGATGTAAACATTCATCGCTTCAATGATTTTAAGAAAGATGAAAAAATTAAAGACCTCATGCGCCACAGCAAAGCCATGGGATGCTTTTATGTAGAATCTCCCGCCATGCGCATGCTGCTGGGGAAGTTGCGCTGCGAAGATTACATCACATTGGTAGCGGCCAGCTCCATCATTCGTCCGGGTGTGGCACGGTCGGGCATGATGCGGGCATACATTGAGCGCTTCCATGCTGTGCGCAATGGAAAAACTTACGAGTCGATCCATCCAAAAATGGATGAACTCATGAAAGAAACGTATGGCGTGATGGTCTATCAAGAAGATGTGATTAAAGTCGCCCATCACTTCGCGGGCCTCACCCTCACGGAAGCCGATGTACTGCGCCGGGGGATGTCGGGCAAGTATCGCTCCCGGGAAGAATTTAAGCGGGTACAGGACAGGTTCTTCGAAAATTGCAAGGCACGGGGATATGAGCAGCGCATCATTGATCGTGTGTGGTATGAAATTGAAAGTTTCTCCGGCTACTCGTTCGCCAAAGGCCACTCTGCCAGCTATGCCGTAGAGAGCTATCAGAGTCTGTATCTGAAAGCTCATTATCCACTGGAGTTTATGGTCGGGGTGATCAACAACTTCGGGGGGTTCTATCGGACAGAATTTTATTTTCACGAAGCACGCATGAACGGCGCCACCATCGAAGCGCCTTGTGTCAACCACAGCGAGCACCTCACCACGATTTATGACCACCAGATTTATATCGGATTTATTCACGTGAAA
The DNA here is from genome assembly GCA_043776495.1 of Cyclobacteriaceae bacterium. Classification (GTDB taxonomy): domain Bacteria; phylum Bacteroidota; class Bacteroidia; order Cytophagales; family Cyclobacteriaceae; genus ELB16-189. The sequence goes on along the minus strand of JAYVRH010000559.1, from coordinate 1,841 downwards.
AGCCTGGAGTCGAAAATTGCGCAGCACATTCCCATTGAACGTCAGCAGCATGGGCCTTATAAAAGTTTCGATAATTTTTTGAGACGGACCCCCGGCATTGGACTGGAGCAATTGCGCATTCTCATTCGCATTGGCGCTTTCAGGTTTGCAGGGAAAACAAAACAAAAACTATTATGGGAGGCCATGCTGTATTTCAGTAATGCAAAAGCAAAACCCACGACCACGGTTGATCTTTTTGATACGGAACCCAAGGACTACCCGCTTCCTCCGCTACAACGCAATGAACTCGAGGATGCCTTCGACGAACTGGAACTACTTGGTTTCCCCGTATGTGATCCTTTTAAATTATTGACGACCTCGGACTTTGGCAACGTCACGGCGCGTGAACTAATGAAAAAAATCAAGAAACAAGTGCGAATCGTGGGATATGTCGTGACCACCAAAGATACACGCACCCTAAAAAACGAGCCCATGCACTTCGGCACCTTCTACGATGCACATGGAGAAGTCTTTGACACCGTCCACTTTCCTGACGTGGCGCGGAAATATCCCTTCCGAGGACGTGGATTTTATGAGATGACAGGAAAGGTGGTGGAAGATTTTGGCGTGTACATGATCGAAGTGTCAAGGATGATCAAGTTGCCGATGGTCCATAAGCGGCCGGAAAAGGCTTTGCAAGAGGTTGCTTAGGATTGTGAAAGTGGTGCCACTAAAATCATCAAGGCCGAAGAATCCAGCTAAATCTTAGTGGCCAAGATGTCTCGCAAAGGCGCAAAGCTCGCAAAGAGAACCTCGCGGGTTGCATTCTTTGCGACTTTGCGTGAAAGATTGCCGTACCAATGGGTGCCCGCAATCAATCGGATCAATCCCTCATTCAAAAACTCTAAGGATATTGACAAACACCTTTCGTACAATCGGCATTGCCCATCTCACATCTTTTCGCTAATTCGATTCTTTTAACGCCCGATTTCAAAAAATTACCTACCATGAAAAAACATTACCTATTGACTTTACTGTCCTTGTGCGCCCTCACCGTTGGTTTTTCACAAACCGGCTACTTCTATCCAACCGGAAAATCATTCAACAAAAATATCCCAACTCCAGAAGAGTTTCTCGGATATGCCATCGGAATGCATCACACCCGGCACGATAAAGTGATTGAATATATCAAGACCCTGGACCGTCTCTCCGACCGTATGACCGTGAAAGAAATCGGCTATACCTATGAATTTCGTCAACAAGTCACTGCGATCATTACTTCGCCAGAGAACCATGGAAACCTGGCGGATATACGGGTAAAACATCTGGCGAGGGGCACCTCCGAAACCGGGAATGATGTTCCCTTAGTCATCCAGCTTGGCTTCAATGTCCACGGCAATGAACCCTCCAGCACAGAAGCCGCACTTCTTACAGCCTACTACCTCGTGGCCAACGAAGATGAAGAAACCAAACAGTGGCTCAGCAAAATGGTCATCCTCCTGGATCCTGTTTACAATCCCGATGGACGCGATCGTCATACGAACTGGGCGAACATGCACAAAGGCTCTCCCCTCGTTGGCGATCCGTTGGACCGTGAACACAATGAAGTGTGGCCCGGTGGAAGAACGAACCATTATTGGTTTGATCTCAACCGCGATTGGCTATTGGGCGTACATCCCGAAAGCAGAAACCGGATGAAGCTCTTTCATGAATGGAGGCCTTACGTGATGACCGACCACCATGAGATGGGAACTAACTCAACTTTCTATTTCGACCCGGGAAAATACATCAGCAACAACCCGATTGTGCCAGCCTACTTGTATGACACCGTTTACCCAAAATTTGGCGAGTATTTCGCTCAA
>JAYVRH010000558.1:0-4396 GCA_043776495.1 Cyclobacteriaceae bacterium | reverse complement strand
TAAATCCATACTTCACAAGGTCCCCCCAGATATGATCTTTGCGATCTTCACCATTGGGGCCATGCACATCCGGGCTGCTGTAAGTGATGCTGATTTCAACTGGACCCATCCACTGTGTTAACCGGGATTTTTGATTGCCTCCACTCGGAGGCTGCGTGAGTGCTTGCGCCATCGCTCCATAAGCCATGAGCACGAAGGAAAGCAGTGTAAAGATTTTTTTCATTTGATTTTGGTTTAAATGAGTTGGTAAAGGAGTTTAACGGAGCGGCCAGCCAAGGTTGCTAACTTTCTTTGCGGTATTTTATTGGTGTACCAAAACCGGTCGGCGATCGGACATACATCGTACGAAGTGAAAGGCGGCAGCATTCTTAGTTTTGCACCTCTTATGATTAAAATAGAAAACGCATTAAACCGAGCGCTACGGCGTAAAAAGGAAATCTACATGTGGTCGGTATTGTTACCGACCACTCACACCGCAAATGAAATGAACGCATTAAACCGCTCGCTCTGGTGTAAAAAGAGAGCTACACGTGGTCGGTATTGTTACCGACCACTCACACTAAGACGAAACAGATCAATGAATTAATATCTTAATCCAGGCTTATCTGGCACGATCATTCTTAACGACCCGGGCGAAAGGACAATGTTGAAGTCTGTTGTCGGTTCCATCGACTCACCGTCGATGTGAAAGGGCATCGGTTTGTCAAACTTGATGGTCACTTTCTTCCCTTGAAGAATTTCTACGTATGAGGATTGGTGCATAAGGCCTGTGAACATCTTCCGGGCAAAGCCGATTGCTTGCAGGATGGGAACTTTCTTCACGAAGCAAACATCAATGAGTTGATCGCATACGGAAGCAAAAGGAGATATTTTAGCGTTGTTTCCAAATTGTGACGAGTTGGCAAGTGCAAGAATAAATGATTGACGATGGAGGAGTTTTCCATCCAGGATTATTTCTGCCTTGAACTCATTGAACCGAAGGAACTCTTTCATGATGAGTTTGCTGTAGCCAATCAATCCACGCTTGCCATTTTCGCCAAATTTGCCGGCTACAAGTCCATCAAAACCGATGCCCGATACATTTACAGAGAGATGATCGTTGATCAGCAAGGTATCCATTGCAATGATCTGGTGATCTTTCAACAATTGCAGCGAATGATGAACACTGAGTGGTATTTGCAAGTGACGCGCAAGACCATTTCCGGAACCCTTGGGGATAATTCCCAAAGACGTTGAAGTATGGACAAGGGCACGGGCTACTTCATTCACGGTACCATCGCCGCCCATCGCAAAAACACGAGTGAAACCTTCGGTCGCAGCACGGCGGGCGAGTTCAGTGGCGTGACCTTTATGTTGGGTATACTCAATCGTGCCCTCCAGTTTAAGATGAGCACACGCATCGATGATTCGCCCTTCAATGGCCGATTGAAAGCCAGAGCCCGAATATTTATTGATGATGAATAAAACCCTGTTTTCAGTCATTTGATTTCACATCAAAGATAGAATTCGCGTATATTTCTCGCAGAGATTTCTTTAGCTCATGGCCGACCTTCCGGAATTTAAACCTCGAAAGATAAAATTCAAAGCCTGGGACACCGAGTCGCGGTTTCTGATGCGGCTCAACAGCATTGATTGCAATAAGGGTGAACTGATCAAGAAAGGTCATGTTCTTTTACAGTTTACCGGGATATTAGACAAAAATGGCGACGAAATTTATGAGATGGATGTGTTGCTGATTTCCGATCAAAAGTATGTGGTGTTTTGGGACCAGGAGAAAAATGGCTGGTATCATTATCCGTTAAAAAACCCAGGAGACTGTCAACATTTTCTTGCTCACCATGCAGAAAAGATGGTGCGGTTAGGAAGTCGGTTTGAGCTTGCCTGATTTATTTCCCAATCTTTTCCTTAAGCTTTTCGCTGATGTATTGCACCGCCTGGCCAATCGTCTGCATTTTTTCCGCATCGTCATCAGGGATTTTAATGTCAAACGTCTGTTCAAATTCCATAACCAGTTCCGCATAATCAAGCGAGTCGATGCCAAGGTCTTTAACGAAGCTGGCATCGGTGGTGATTTCAGAATCAGGAATGCCAAGCTTATCAGTGAGGATCGATGTAATTTTAGTTTGGATGTCTTGCATAAGTGTCAAAGGTAGGCAGGTGTGGGAGGATTACCAATAGGTGGTATCGGCTCAGCCCTTGGCCTTTAGCTGTTTGCTTTTGGCTTGAGTTATCAATATCAAGAGTGAGCCGCCAAAGGCCAATGGCCAAAAGCTAACAGCCATTTTAGAATCGCAACAAAAACTCTGTCCCCACACCAAGCGTCGATTTTACAACGATCCTGCCTTCATGCATACGCATGATCTGCCGCGAAAGACTGAGCCCAATCCCGGAACCGGTCTTCTTGGTTGAAAAGAATGGGATAAATATTTTCTCAAGTGCCTCCGGGTCGATGCCGGGTCCATTGTCAAAAACACTGATGATGGGTCTGCCCTTTTCGCTTGTATATGCTTTCATTTCTATTTTCTTATCCACTTGCTCATCGAAGGCCTGGATCGCATTCTTGATCAGGTTGATGAGCACTTGCTCAATCATATTCTTGTCGGCGAGGGCTGTGAGTTGAATGGGGTCTGTTTGAACAGAAATAGAGATGCCCCTGTCGCTTAATTCCTTTTTGTGAAGGACGGCGAGTTCTTCTAATAAAGGTTGAATGGCAATCTCACTGAGGCGGGGTTGTGGCACCTGGGTAAGATTCCTGAATTCTTTTACAAAACGGATCAACCCGGCGCTGCGTCTGCTGATGGTCTGCAGCGACAGGTGCATGTCTTCGAGTTCTTCTTTCTTCATTTCATAAGAAGCATGCTGAAGTTGTTTTAGTAGTTCCTCTTCCACCGTGCCGGCAAGGGAAGAGATGGGGGTCACAGAGTTCATGATCTCGTGGGTGAGTACCCGAACAAGATTTTGCCAGGCTTCCATTTCTTTTTCTTCCAGTTCACTCTGGATGTTGCTCATGGAAATCAGCTTGATCTCTTCACCTCTCAGGGTAAGTTCGATGGCGAATACGGATAACTGAACGGTGTCATCGCCAATTTTTAGCCTGATCAATTCGCGGCCACCTGTTTTCAGTTTTTGGAATGCTTCTACCAGCGTTGGACTACCTGCTTCGAGCTCACTGATGTTTTGAATCTGGTTTACGCGCAGCAGCCTTCTGGCGGCGCTGTTAATGATCTGAACGCCACCGTCTTTTTTGAACGTGAGCAATCCGATGCCTACGTGCTGCACAATGTTTCTAAAAAACTGATAATCAGAATCCCGTTCACGTCTAGCCTGCCGTGATGCATTGAACGCTTCATTCATCTTCCCGCAATGATGATGGACGGCCTGATCTGCGGAGTTACACTTGAAGGATTGAGAAGGTTCATCAAAATAAACAGACGAGAGATCGGGGGCAGCATTGCTTTCCTCTTTTGAGAGATGAACAAAGCGCATCAGCTGAAAGAAAACCGCAACGCCTAAGGCGATGATCAGGATGATGGAAGAGTTCTTTGCCAAGAGATAGGCAAAAAGAAATAGCGTTACTCCGAAGATGAGCAGACGCGTCATCAGCGGAGAGCGCCAATTAAAGTCCATATTTTTCCATTCTCCGGTAGAGCGAAGCCCGTGTGAGGCCAAGCTCATCGGCGGCTTTTGAAATGTTGCCGTTGTGAAGTTGCAGGGCCTTTACCACAGCTGCCTTCTCAACTTCATCAAGGTTGAGTGTGTCGGGGGAGGCCGTTGCATCTCCTTTTCGGTTGAAAAGGAAATCACTCTCCTGTAAAGTAGGAGAGTCGGCCATGATGACGGCACGTTCAATGGCATGTTGTAACTCTCTCACGTTACCCGGCCATGCATACTTTTTCAACTTGGTGACGGCAACAGGTGCGATCGACAATACCTCTTTGCGATACTTCTTTGAATAATGATCGAGGAAGTGATTCGCCAGCATGGTGATATCATCTACGCGGTCTGCCAAAGGAGGTATGGTGATCTCTACAGTATTGATCCTGTATAATAAGTCTTGTCTGAATTTCCCCTCCTTCACCATCTGCAGAATCGGCATGTTGGTTGCGCAGATCAGCCTGATGTCCACATCCAAAGCATTATTGGCTCCTACCCGTGTCACCTTGCGTGATTGCAGGGCACTCAGTAATTTGCTTTGAAGGCTCATACTGAGGTTGCCGATCTCATCGAGGAAGAGTGTTCCCTCGTTCGCCAGTTCAAATCGCCCTGGCCGGTCTTCACGTGCATCTGTAAACGATCCTTTTTTATGTCCGAAAAGTTCACTCTCAAAAAGAGTTTCGGTGATGGCACCCATGTCGACGGCAACGAAAGAATTGTCTTTGCGTAGTGACTTTTGATG
>JAYVRH010000557.1:0-4407 GCA_043776495.1 Cyclobacteriaceae bacterium | reverse complement strand
AGCCCGCATTCTTGATCACCGTCACCGCGGCAGGCAAAACCAATGTTGGTATCTGGGCATCAGTGACCTCGATGTGGAAGGCAGCCAAATTCACTTTCAGCCGGTTGTTCAAGAAAGTATTTTTTACTCCAACCTCAAAGTTATTGCTGTACTCTGGTTTGTACGCATACAATGGTGCCTGGGAAGGGTCGGCAGACAATGGAGTTAGGCCGCCAGTTCTAAAACCTTTGCTGTATGTTCCATAGAACAGATTGTGGTCGGATAGAATATATGAAAGTGTGGCCTTTGGAGAAATGGCGCTGTACGAAACGGTCGCGGAAGTGTCGGGGAGAATGTCAAAAATCGGATTTGGATTGGGGTCATGCTGATATTGAGCGCGTGCCTTCGTTTCTTTTTGTTCGTGGTCATACCGCAACCCTCCGGTAAATTCAAATTTGTTTTGAAAGAGATACGATGCCTGTCCGAAAAATGCTATACCTGAATTGGTTGATGTACTCGTGTTGATGGTAGAGAACTGAGAATCGGGAATACCCAAAAAGCCGGCGTCTTTGCCAAATCGCGTAGCTTGTTTTACCGGGACATCCTGATAAAACAAGTAGGATCCTGCTGTCCATTTCAATGGAGATTGCGAACTGGCAGGTGACGTAAACTTGAATTCCTGGGTAAACACTTTTACTTTATTCCAGTCCGTGCCATAGTCATTGATGATGGTAACGCCATCGATGGGGGAGAAGTCGCCGTCAATGGGAGTTTGATAGTAGCGGTAGTTGGACTGATAGGTTGTCTGGGAAGTGAAGTTCAGGCCGGAGCCTGAGTAAGCTGCCGTCAATGAGCCATTGAAAATATCGTCGACCATGGTGGCCACCGCATTCTGATTGACGGTGTATGGATTTTTGAAGGCATCCTTAACAGTTCCAGTCAATGGAAATGCCCCATTGTTACGGTTTGAATTGTGCTTCACGTTTAAAGTGAATGCCCATGCCGGATTGGCAATATACCGGAAGTAATAATTGCCTGTGTAACTATTCTTCTTGTCGAAATTAGAATTGTCAAATTGGTTGGTGTAGTATCCATTCATCTCATCATAGACTCCTGAAGCACCAAAGAAAAGTTTGTTTCGGATCAATGGGGTCCTGAAGCCAAACCCATAACGCTGTTGGCCGTAATTGCCTACTGTCAGTTCGGCAAAGCCTTTGGTGGTATTCGAAGGTGGTTGAGTCACCACATTGATTACACCACCCATGGCATTGCGCCCATACAACGAACCTTGCGGGCCGCGAAGTACTTCGATGCGTTGGACATCAAACAATTGCACGATGTAGGTGTCCAAACTAAATTGATTGACGCCATCTATGTAAGTGGCTACCGCCGGGTCGTAGGATGTTGATGTAATCCCCCGGATCGAAGTGACGTTGCGGTTGTCGCCGGGATCAGCAGAGTACAGGTTGGGGACAATGGCTGAAATGTCGCGGATATTCCATAACCTGTATTGCTGAACCTGTTTGGTTGAAAGGGCGCTGATTCCGGAAGGGATGGTTTGTACTTCTTCCTCAAACTTTTGTGCAGTCACCATCACCGCATCCAGTTGAGTAGTGGAGGCCGCCAATTGAATGGAAAGATTGTTGTCACTTGCTTCACCCATTGTAATTTCTTTCTTCATGGTCACGAACCCAACAGCCGAAATTTCTAAAGTGAATTTTCCCTGAGTAAGATCTGTGATTGCGAATTTGCCTTCGAGATCAGTGGTAGTGCCGGAATTTGTATTGAGGATATGAATCGATACCCCCGTGATGGGTTGAGAATTTACGTCGTTCACATTTCCGGAGATGGAATGAGTGCCCTGCCCGAATAGGATGACCGAGTTTGAGACCAATAAAAACAGAAGAAATTTATACATAGTGCAAACGGAAAAATATAGTTTTTAAAATGCTAGGAATGATTTTCAACAATTGGGGCGAATATCCGCTTTTTTCCTCATCCGCAAGCAAACTGTTAGGGGGTATTTCGAAAAGACAAAGTTGGTTACGCTCCAGACGGCAAGAGCAAGAACCAGACAACGATTCGGCCAAACCGACGACCATGAACTATCCCCGGTATCATGATGTTTCATCATAACTTTGCCTTTCAAGGCGAATGGCAGTATGATGAACAGAAAGCAATTTCTAAAATCCATAGCGATCACACCTTTGGCAGCTTCTATGAAACTAAATGAACTGAACAAAATCACGTCGACCTTTCGCAACACCGACAAAATGCCTGTGTTGTTCCTCGGCCATGGCAGCCCGATGAATGCCATTGAAGAAAATGAATTTGTAACAGGATTCAGAAATGTGGCAAAAGGGATCCCCAAACCCAATGCGATCCTTTGTGTTTCCGCGCATTGGGAAACAAAAGGCACCTTCGTCACGGCCATGGAATACCCAAAAACAATTCATGATTTTGGGGGTTTTCCTAAAGCACTTTTTGATGTTCAATATCCGGCACCGGGAAGCCCAGCCTTAGCAAGAGACACTAAGAATATGATCCGGACGACAGAAGTAGGACTCGATGATCGGTGGGGCCTCGATCATGGTGCCTGGAGTGTCATCAAACATTTGTACCCCCATGCAGATGTGCCGGTGATTCAGTTGAGCCTGGATTATTCAAAAACCCCACAATTCCATTATGAATTAGCAAAGGAAATTGCATCTCTTCGGGAAAAGGGCGTGCTAATCATTGGCAGCGGCAATATGGTACATAACCTGAGAATGGTGGCCTGGGATAAAATCAATGCCGATAATTATGGATATGACTGGGCCATGATGGCGAGCGACAAGATGAAGGGATTCATTTTGAATGGTGACCACCAGCAACTGATCAACTTCAGGGGACAAGGAAAAGAGTTTGACCTGGCCATTCCAACGCCGGAGCATTATCTGCCGCTCCTATATGCATTGGCGTTAAAAGAAGAGAATGATACGGTGAGTTTGTTCAATGACAAAGCATTGGGTGGATCTTTGACGATGACGTCTTTGAAAATTGGTAATCTGTAATCTTTGAACGACGAGTTCCGGAGGAACGATTGATTTTGTAACGCCGGACTTCAGTCCGGTGCAACATAGGTTGAGGAGAAACGAGTTCCGGAGGAACGGTGCATATGTGCCGAGCCTCTGGCTCTCCTTAGCGTGACATACCTTATTGAATGGACTGAAGTCCATCCTTACAAAATGAATCGAGCCACCGGCTCTGCAGCAGTTCCGATGGCAATGGCAAAAAGTATCAGAAACGAAATCATTGCAGATCAGGCATCGGCCCGATCTGGCGGAAATGTATTATCAGTATTAGTTGGATTGGAATTCTTAATCAAAGAAATTCTTGTCCTCCGGGTTTAGATATTTTTTAGCAGTGCTCACTTTAATATCCACACCCATTCCCGGCCTATCCCAGACCTCAACATGTCCGTTCTTCACGATAGGGTCTGGTAATCCCTCCACCATATCATACCATTCAGGAGCAGCCACTGGATATTCAAAGGCAATGAAATTTTCGGGCATCGCGGCTCCGGATTGTACATGGGCAGCGAGACCCAGGAGTCCGTCGAAAACTCCGTGAGGCGCCATTTGTATTCCGTGCAGCTCGGCATACTCGGCGATCCACTTGATTTCGGCAATGCCTCCCACATCGGCTGGGTCAGGACCGATTACCCGCACGGCCTGCTTTTCGAACAACTCTTTGAAGTGCTGACGTAGGTAAATCTGTTCACCCGTATGAATCGGTGTGGTGGTGTTCATCGTCACCTCACGGTAAAGGTCGGCCAGCACGTAGGGTGTGTAGTCGCCGGTGATGATGTCTTCCAGCCACATCAGGTTCAAGGGTTCAAGCGCTTTGGCAATGCGGATGGCATCGCTGATGGTATGTCCCGGACCAATGTCAAGTGCCATACCAATGTTGTCACCCAATACCTTCTTGATGGCTTCCGCACAAGAGATGATATGTTTGAATCCCTTGTCGGTTAAAGGACCGCGATAAGGATGAGAAGCTTTTTTGGTTGGGCCCGCTGGCCCGCCGGGAGCTGGACTATTGTTTGTGGAATTGGGAGTGCCATAATAGAAATCGGGAATGGTCACAGGCATGCTGGTATGATATCCGATGGCGAACTTGGCCATGGTATATCCTTCTTTTGCTTCTTTAACCCAGGTGGCGTTGGCGGCATAATCTTCAGGATCAAGTCGAGTCAAAGGGGGCTTCCCGCCACCGCTGTACACGCGTACTTTGTCGCGCACTTTCCCGCCGAGCAGTTTATAAACGGGTACACCAGCGGCTTTTCCGGCGATATCCCATAAGGCCATTTCAATCGCACTTACCGCCGCGCCCCATGGCTTGAAGCTTCCCAGCCTGCGGATCTTCTGCATCACCAGGTTCACATCC
>JAYVRH010000556.1:0-4417 GCA_043776495.1 Cyclobacteriaceae bacterium | reverse complement strand
TTTCTTCTGTGCCAAGGACAGCAAATTTTGTTCCCACCGCATTCAGGATTTTCACAAAGGCTTTTGTCACCCGCTTCGCCCTTTCATCGAATGAGCCGGCACAGCCCACCCAAAACAGGACTTCGGGCGCTTCGCCTTTGGCAGTCATTTCAGCAACGGTTGGAACATTCATCATTGTCTTAATATTTATTCAGAGCCCTGAAATGGGTCAATATTATTTACTCTCCTGCGACCACTTAAAGCGATCTGCTGAGGGGAACTTCCAAGGGGCTAAGCTGGTTTCTATATTTTGAAACATCGAATTCCATTGGGCTGGCGCTCCAGACTCTTCCATCGAAACGTAGCGTCTCAGCTCTAAGATAATTTCAAGCGGGTTAATCATCACAGGACAAGCCTCCACACAAGCGTTGCAACTGGTGCATGCATTGATCTCTTCTTTCGAGATGTAGTCGCCAAGAAGAAATTTGCCGTCGTTTAGTCCAGGCCCGCCCTTTTCTAAACTTTTGCCCACCTCTTCCATCCGGTCACGAACGTCCATCATGATCTTACGTGGCGAAAGTTTCTTGCCCGTGAGGTTGGCGGGACACTCTGAAGTGCAGCGACCACACTCTGTGCATGAATAAGCCGCCATCAAATTATTCCAGGGCAAGTCATTTATGTCCTTGGCCCCGAACCTTCCTGGCACGGAGGGACCGGTTGAATCGGGTGTTGCTAAGCCCAGCATAGATTTAACTTCACGGGTGACCACTGGCATGTTATTAATGTGGCCTTTGGGTTCCAGGTTAGCATAATAAGTATTTGGGAAGGCGAGGAATATATGCAAGTGCTTCGAGTAAGTGATGTAAACGGAAAACCCAAGGATGCCAATGATATGAAACCACCACGCGAAACGCTCCAATAATTCCAGCGTGAAGGTGTCTAGTGGTTGAAGTGCTGGCATCAGGAAGGAACTGAAGAATAATGAAGCTGTAGCAGTAAAGTGCTCATCGCGGGTTTGTAGAATCTGATCGGTTGCATTCATCGTGAGAATGGCAAACATCAACGTAATCTCGATGGTAAGGATAAGGTTGGCATCAAGACGGGGCCAGCGTGTCATTTCAGAAGACCAGAACCGAGGGAGTTTCAAGACATTTCTGCGAACAAGAAATGCAACACAGGCCACCAGTACGGCGAAGGCAAGAAACTCAAACAGGTTCATCAAAACATTGTAGAAGCCACCCAGGTAAGGGGCAAAGATTCGGTGTGTGCCGGCGAGGCCATCGATGATGAACTCCAGCACTTCAAGGTTGATGATCAGGAAGCCAGCATAAATAAGAAAATGGAATGATGCGGGAATAATTCGCTTAAACATTTTCCTTTGGCCAAAAGCGACCAGGAGCATATTTTTCAGTCGTTCACTTTTTTCCTCCATGATCACATTTGCTTTTCCCAGCAAAATGTTCTTTTTGATTGTTAGAACGCGCTTACGAATAAGAAATGCGGCTAAGCAAAGAGTTACTAGAAAGAGGAACTGTTGTAGGAATACCATGGTCTGGGGATCACGAACTCAAATTAACCAACAAATTTCATTAAAACCGCCACGAGGGATGCAAGCCACAATTTGCTGCATTTCTAAATTTATATACTTTTGTGCCCCGCCTTTTAAATGGCGAACCAAGTTTTTCCGGTGACGTAGCTCAGTTGGTAGAGCAAAGGACTGAAAATCCTTGTGTCGGGGGTTCAATTCCCTCCGTCACCACTTTTAGACCCTCTTCGAGGGTTTTTTTGTGCTTTGTGGTAAAACACTTGCCATACGAATATTTGAATCAGAGGCGAGATGATGAGCAATTAGATTATTTTAGTCTCACCATTCTGTATGATTCATTGCAATCCTGTTTTCGCTTTCTGGCTGCTTTTCTTTTTAAGTTGTGGTGTTGAATCTTTTTCACAGGGCAAACTCTATACTGCCAGAGGTTATTGGGAAGAATCCAGAAAGACCGAATATCACGCCCTTCAACAAAAGCTTGCAAAGGGCGACTCCTTAACTGAAAATGAAAAGAATTATATCCAGGATTATGATGCTTATTTGGCGACCTATTTTCAAAGATTGCCAGAAGATGACAAGCAAAATTATGCGAGGCTCAGTGGACTTTGGGATCAGGAGACCATTACTACTGTAGTTACCGATAATAAGGAATATTCATGGCGTGGCAGAGACCGATTGGCCAACGGACTCTACGGATTTTTTTATGGATCGAGCCTTGTCGTGTTGACCGAAGCCAGCAGTGCTGCTGCGGCTGCAGGAATTCCCCTGATCACCGCTGGCCTTTGGATGCTGGGGCCGGCAATGAATCCGAAGAAATATGATGGCCTTACCTTGAATACCGTCCGAGCCAGCGGCACAGGAAAGATATTGGGCCTTGTCAATGGCGCGGCCCTCGGCTTGGCAATTGCTGGTAATCAAGATGGAGCTGCAAAAGTGATATTCGGACTTTCATCCGTGGGGAGTATTGCCTTGGGTGAAATAGGATTTCAGTTGCAAAAGGAAAAGAAGTTTTCGGCTGGGCAAATAGAGATGATCCGCCATTATGGACTTTTTGGTTCCTCGATAGGGTTGGCAGGTGTTATTTCTACTGGGTCTAGCAGTAGAAATGCATATGGTGTCGGCTTATTGGCCGGAGGAATATCGGGTATGATCATTGGTAATGCCGTTGGCAAAAAGTATGACTACACCCGTGGAGACGTAGATGCGATTCGTAGTCTGACGCTCATTTCTACCGGGCTTGGTTTTGCTGTCCTTGCAGGATCTCTCAACCAATCCGGTAGCGAAAGCTCCATCCTGATTCCTGCAATCACGTCCATCGCTGGTACAATTTGGGGCCAGCGTGCGGTGAAGGGGTTACACCTTACCGATAAGCAAGGAAGTACCATCAATCTAACTACTGTCGGCGCAGCCTTGGTAGGCATTGGAATTGTTGCCATGGCGGGTTCCTCATCTCAGGCTGTCAATATTGGTGTTCCCTCTGGCTTGGCCCTTATCGCTCATCAGTTATTGCTCCATAATTATAAGATGAAAAACGGAGGATTAAATTTACAAGGGAGGGTGAATCGAAATATTTTAAAGCTTGCGATCCAGATCACGCCAGAGAGCTATTTCCTGAACCAAAAAACACCCACAAAGGAATATTCGTACCCTTTCTTTTCCACTACTCAAAATTCACTCTTTAAAATCAGGCTCACATTCTAGAGACCGGTAAATTGAGGTGGCATTGAAATGCATTTCACGCAAAGTATCCAAATTAGGGTCTAATGCTATGAAGGCAAGAACTGCCTTTGCCCCGCTCGCCCTAAATCCCTGAAAGGGCCGCGCGCGCTGGACCCTTCAGGGAATCAAAGGGTGCTGGTGGGATGATTGTTTCCCCTTTTCAATAACTGAGTTCTATAGAAGATCGCGAAGACTCAAAGTATTGTGCTCTTTCTTTGCACTCTTTTCGCATTCACCTTTGCGACTCTGCGTGAAATGCATTTTGCGCAATCGAACGCGCTGCCACAAAAGCAGAAGTCCAGGCCACCTGAAAATTAAACCCACCTGTTTCTCCATCTACATTTAAAACCTCGCCGGCAAAATAAAGTCCGGGAACTATTTTGCTCTCCATTGTGGTAAGTTCGATTTCTTTCAAGTCAATTCCTCCACAGGTGACAAACTCCTCTTTAAAAGTTGTTTTGCCAACGATATGAAAAGGACAACGGATCAGAAATTCCAACAGACGATTTAATGTTTTGGAGGGGGCCTCTGCCCAGGTCATTTTCTCGGACACGTCAGCCTTGGCACAAAGTTTCTCCCACAGCCGTTGAGGAAGTTTGAATAGAGTTTGCGACAGGATTCTTTTTCCGCCATCCCGAAGGTTCTTCTCTCTAAAGAAATTTCTTACGGATACCTCTGTCTGGTCGCCTGTCCAATTGACTAATGCTATGAACTGGTATTGAACCGCATGAAGATGCAACGCTGCCCAGGAAGAAAGCCTGATGACTGCCGGTCCGCTGAGGCCCCAATGTGTGATGAGTATAGGTCCACGGGAAGAAAAATTTGTTCCTGCAATTCTTACTTCGCCATTCTGAACTGCCACCCCCATCAGATCCGTAAATTCTTTCGATGAATCATTGAAAGTAAAGAGCGATGGAACAGGAGATATGATGGTGTGTCCAAGTGATTTTATCCATTGGTAGGCATCTTCTTTCGGAGGACCACCCATGGCAATGAGTACCTTGACCGAAGAAAAACTTTTTCCATTTCTACAGTGAATTGAAAAGACGCTTTCATTCTTTTCAACCTGAACTACTTCGGAGCCCATTTGAATTTCAATGCCAAACTTCTCGGCCTGCTTCAAAAAGCAATCAATTATGCTTTGTGAATCATCTGAGATGGGAAACATTCGAC
>JAYVRH010000555.1:0-4418 GCA_043776495.1 Cyclobacteriaceae bacterium | reverse complement strand
ACTGAAGAAACTGGAAGAGGAGGGATTGATCCTATTGAATGAGGGCTTTTATCGCTCCTCGAGAATCCACATTCACATGGACAAGCCCAGGTTGTACCAGTTCCAGGTGTCCAGTGCAAAATATGATCCGGTCATCAAAAGCTTGCTCCGGTTGTATGGAGCCGAATCATTTTCCGATTTCATTCCGATTAATGAAAGTACGATTGCTAAAAGCCTGAAGATCTCCGAGATTGAAGTGAAAGTGCTTCTCGAACAGCTTTCGACTTTACAAGTATTGACCTATGAGCAGGCCTCCGACAAGCCACAGATTACATTCTTACTACCTCTTCAAGACACCAATCGTTTGCCCCTTGACCAACAACGCCTTTCCGAACGTCGGGACCTTGCGATAAAGAAGATGGAATCAATGATTCAATATGCGACAGAAACCCATCAATGCAGGATGCAGTTGATCCTGGAGTACTTCGATGAGCATTCCTATGATTCTTGTGGTAAATGTGATGTGTGCATAGAAAAGAAGAAGAAGGACAATGTGCTTTCCTTCAAGGATTATGAAGTACAAGTCTCCGAATTACTCTCGCACAAGCCCATGACCGTGGATGAACTTGAAGCCGCAGTAAGTCCACGTGATCGGCATCTTTTCATCGAAGTAGTAAGAGAATTGGTGGATCAGGGGGCCATCAAATATGATGAGTATTGGGTGCTGAGGAGAGTATGAGGTGTCCTACACTTCAAAAGTGTAGGACACCTGTAGCAAGACATAAAGACCTTAAACATGAATTTGATTCAAGGGGAGATTTACCACATTTTCAACCGGGGGAATAATAAAGAGACAATTTTTCCTCAACCCCGCAATTATCAATATTTCCTTAACGGCGTAGAGAAATACTTTAAACCAAATTGTGATATCCTTGCATGGTGCCTAATGCCCAATCATTTTCATTTTTTGGTTCACGCCAATGCATTTTCAATCCCAATTATTAAGGACGGTAGTTTCGAACGCCAGCAATTTTCACAAGGAGTGAAGCAGCTTTTAAGTTCATACACCAAGGCCATCAACAAACAAGAAGGGAGAACTGGCAGTTTGTTTCAGCAGAAGACGAAAGCGCTTCACGTAAGCGATAGTCAAAATAATTACGCGCTTACTGTATTCCAATACATTCATCAAAATCCGTTGAAGGCGAGGCTGGTGAAAAGGATGGAGGATTGGGAATTCAGTTCTTTTCACGAATATGTGGAGGGATCTAAAGATGGACTCTGCAACAAGGTCCTTGCGAAGGAACTATTGGATATCGATTTGAAAAGGTTTTATAAGGACTCTTATCTTATGCAAGAGTTTGTGTATCCCTTTGATGAAGAGGGGTAGGATGAGTTGTCCTACACTTCTGAAGTGTAGGACAACTACCCCTAATGCGCTCCCTTCAAATACGCCCATCCCTCTTCCTGCTTCGTCACAATCTCCACCATCGCAGAAGGGACAACCACGGCCTCAGACAACAAATCTTCTTTCTTGATGTTGCGCCGCTTCATGGTATTGTTGCAGGCTGCAAAGACTACGCCTTTTGAATTGAGATCGGTAACAGACTTTGATACTTTTGATTTTGAATTCATGAGAATATCCAGTCCTGAACTGTGACACACCACCTCAATCTGGGCATTGGGCCAAATGGTACGAATGTTTCCCACCTGGCCGACAAGAGAGGCCTGCTCTGTAGAATCCCCAACCGTAAACTGCATTACAATCTTATGGACTTTGGTGTCCAGCACCGAACTGCTTTGGGCACTTACCTCAAAAAGGATGCAGAGTGAGATTAGAAAGGCGAATAGATATTTCATCGTTATTGAGTGTTAGGATTTTATTGAAGTTTCAGATAGTAATTACTGTGTTACAAAAGTCGGGTCACTTTGCCATACGGTCTTTCTCAAAGATAACTTCTTCGCTGCCAATGACAACAACCATCGGGAATGGTCTATTTCAGTTGAATTTAGCATTTTCTTAGTTCCGTTGCTGATTCTAATATCAAACCGTACTAAAACTAAATAGTCGTACGTAATTGAAAATTTTCACGCAAAGCCGCAAAGAAATCGCAAAGCTTGGGCAAATAATAAATCCATTGAGAAAAAAAGAAGTGCGCCAAGGGCACTTACGCGCCCTGCAAGAGCGAAGCTCCTTTGCGGTCTCATTTCTGTTTTCAAAGTTATAAGTCCTCCCACAAGGCACCTTTGTGACTTTGCGTCTTGCGTGAACCCTTCTTCATTTAGTTTCAAGTTCAAATGTCATCCACAATCGGTATCGTGCTTTAGCGTGATGAATTACTCAGTCTGACATTAGTCTGAATTTACTTTTATTTTTTTGCAGCCGCAATAATCTCTTCAAATGGTCCATACTTGTGCTGCTCTTCACTAAAATTATCTGCATACGGACCAAACGGATGATCCACAGGCTTTAGTGCGATCTTCGGCCAGTCCTGGTTAAATGTTTTCTGTGGCCGCGGTAAGCTCAGCACATAAGCGGCAACATCCCATGCCTCTTCAACTGTAAGAATAGGGTTTTCGAAGGTTGCTCCATTCGGCATATTGGCCCGGATGTATCTTGTGAAATTGGAGATGCGGTAAAGTCCTGCTCCGGTGTTAAAACTATTTTCTCCCCAGAGAGGAGGGTAGATGTAATGACTATTGGCCGTGAGTCGTTGACCTTCACCTGAGAAGCCGTGACAGATCTGGCATTTCTGTAAGTAAATCATTTTGCCTTTGATGGGATTGGCAGCCCG
Organism: Cyclobacteriaceae bacterium; assembly: GCA_043776495.1. GTDB lineage: Bacteria > Bacteroidota > Bacteroidia > Cytophagales > Cyclobacteriaceae > ELB16-189. Next base: position 1,647 of record JAYVRH010000555.1, on the reverse strand, counting down.
TGCCAGCCACGCGACTTCGACAAAGCCGGCACCCGGTACCTTTTCTCCTTTTCGAGTATCTTTCCCCAGCCATTTGATATAGGCAACGATGGCTCGCATTTCTTTAGAGAGGGAGTCAAGTGAATTGCCGTTAAGGCTTCGTACAAGGCAATCGTTGACTCTTTTCTCTATGCTCTCGAGGCCACCTGATCGCGGACGGAACTTGGGATAGGTCGATGCCACGGCACCATAGTTATTGCCAAACGGTTTGGTACCTGCTTCCAGATGACAATTTTGGCAATTCATGCCATTGCTAATATTCATCACCGTTCCCTGGGGCCCGAGATAGTAGGAAGTGCGGCCAATCAAATCACGACCGTAGCGGATCATTTTCCCTTCTTCGTTTTTTGGAATTGTCGCCGTATCGGGGGCTTGCCAGAGATGAGTCTTCTTATCCTCCGTTAAGGAAATCTGTTGTTGCTGAAAAAGAGTTGGATTGATGAAAAGTAATATCGTAGTGAATGACAGTAGTAATACAAGGCAAAATACCAGCGCAAGCACTTTGGTTAATCTGGCAATCTCGTTCATGGTTTCAAGTTTCCAATTTCAAATTTCCAAGTCCATTTGTTCCAGTAACCTTAAACTTGAGAGCTGAAACTTGAAATTGGAAATTTGAAAAACTCATTTTTACTCCAACGCCTTCACACCCGGCAAAACCTTCCCTTCAAAATATTCAAGGAGCGCACCGCCTCCGGTGGAGACATAACTCACTTTTTCGCTGAATCCAAATTGTGCAACGGCCGCAGCAGAATCACCGCCACCAATGAGGGAAAAGGCGCCCTTCTCGGTAGCCCGCACAACAGCTTCCGCAACAGACTTTGTTCCCGATTCAAATTTTTGCATCTCAAATACACCCATCGGCCCATTCCATAAAATGGTCTTTGATGCTTCAATCACTTTGGCGAAAACTTCCCGTGCCTGCGGTCCAATATCGAGACCCATCCAGCCATCGGGTATAGAAGTGTTGTTCGTAATTTGAGTATTGGCAGCAGCATCAAATTTATCAGCTGACACGGAGTCGATGGGTAAATGAAGCTCCACACCTTTCGCTTTCGCCTTTTGGATCAGTTCTTTCGCCAGAGCAAGCTTATCTTCTTCCACCAGTGACTTGCCAATATTTCCACCCAGCGCTTTGAAGAAGGTATACGACATCCCGCCACCGATGATAAGATGGTCGACCTTGTCCAAAAGTCTTTCAATCAGTAAAATTTTATCGGAAATTTTTGCGCCACCCATAATCGCGGTGAACGGCTTCGAGGCTTGCTCCATCACTTTTTTGGCATTGTCCAGCTCCTCAGCCATCACGAGTCCTGCGCATTTCTCTTTAAAGAACCTGGCCACGATCGTTGTTGAGGCATGGGCACGGTGTGCAGTACCAAAAGCATCGTTCACATAAATGTCACCCAGCTTCGAAAGTTTTTCAGCAAAAGCGACATCACCCTTTTCTTCTTCTTTATAAAACCGCAGATTTTCGATCAAGAGAATTTCTCCAGGTTTCAGTTGGGCCGCTTTTGTTTTGGCTTCTTCGCCAATACAGTCATTCGCAAACTGAACCTTAACACCCGAGAGTTTTTCAACGGTGGTGATCGTATGCTTGAGAGAATATTT
>JAYVRH010000554.1:0-4432 GCA_043776495.1 Cyclobacteriaceae bacterium | reverse complement strand
CATACGATTCCCGACAAGGCGATCACCGCGATGTCGGTCGTGCCTCCACCTATATCCACAATCATGTTGCCGATGGGTTGCTCAATATCGATGCCGATACCAATCGCCGCCGCGATGGGCTCATGAATCATATACACCTCTTTCGCGTTGGCATGTTCGGCTGAGTCGCGCACAGCCCTCTTTTCTACTTCCGTGATAGCAGAAGGAATACAGATGACCATGCGCAAAGATGGCGGGAACAGGCGCCTGCCGGTGTCGATCATCTTGATCATACCACGAATCATCATCTCCGCTGCGTGGAAGTCGGCAATGACGCCCTCTTTAAGGGGACGGATCGTCTTAATATTCTCATGGGTCTTTTCATGCATCTGCATGGCCTCACGCCCGATGGCGAGCACTTTGCCCGTGAGTTTGTCCAGCGCAATGATGGACGGCTCATCCACCACGACTTTGTCTTTATGTATGATTAATGTGTTTGCCGTACCCAGATCAATAGCAATGTCACTGGTAAAAAAATCAAAAAGTCCCATTCGTTATAAACTCCTCCTTGGATTGCCGTTAAAAATTGGCTCGAAATTACTGAAATAATCAGGTGATTTAAAGGTGATTAAATCCTTTTTAGTTAATTAGTTTTTTCACTCGCCCGACGATCGTATTTCTTCGGTCGGACTTAATGTTTAAAATGCCGGAAGCCCGTGAAGACCATGGTCATTTCATGTTGGTCGCAAAAGTCTATTGAATCCTTGTCCTTGATGGAGCCGCCCGGTTGAATGACCGCCCTGATACCCTGTTCAAAGGCGATTTCTACACAATCCGGGAAGGGAAAGAATGCATCGGATGCCATTGCTGCACCTTCTAAATCGAATCCAAATGCCTTCGCTTTATCAATTGCTTGTTTCAAGGCATCAACGCGGCTGGTTTGGCCAACACCACTCGCCACCAACTGACCTTCTAATGCAAGTACGATGGTATTGGACTTGGTATGCTTGCAAATCTTGCTGGCAAATAAAAGCGCGTTCACTTCGGCTGGAGACGGGGCACGTTTGGTGACTACCTTGATATCTTCAGCCGAATCTGTTTTCCAATCAGTGTCTTGTTCTATGACCCCATTGAGCAGACTCTTGACTTGCTTCCGTGCGGATAAGGGCTGTTTCTGTGTCAAAATGATCCGATTCTTTTTTGATTTCAATAATGCCAATGCCTCGGCATCATAGGCTGGCGCGATGAGGATTTCAAAAAATAGTGGATTGATTGCCGAGGCGGCTGATAAGTCAATTTTTTGATTCGTAGCCAACACGCCTCCAAATGCGGAGAGGGTATCAGCCTGGAACGCTTTGAGGTAAGCCTCCATGACAGTAGGTGCGGTTGCTGCTCCACAGGCATTGGTATGTTTGATGATCACGAAGGCGGTTTCTCCTTCAAACTCCTGGATAAGATTTACGGCAGCATCTACGTCTACGAGGTTGTTGTATGAAAGCTCCTTGCCGTTGAGTTGGTCAAACATCGCATCCAGATCTCCATAAAAGACTCCTTTTTGGTGTGGATTCTCTCCATAGCGCAATTCTTTTCCTTGCTGAAGGCTCGCCTTAAAACTGGGAAGCGCCTGCTCGTGGTTGAAGTAACGAAAGATGGCCCCATCATAATGTGAGGTCACATCGAACGACATGGCTGCAAAACGCTTGCGGTCCGAAAGATCTGAGGTGCAATTTTTGGATGTCAGTATTTCAAACAACTCCTGGTACTGATCCCTTGAAGACACAATCAACACATCGTTAAAATTTTTAGCTGCAGCGCGAATAAGGGAAATGCCACCAATGTCAATCTTCTCAATGATGTCGTCTTCTGATCCGCCTTTTGAAACTGTTTCCTCAAAGGGATAGAGATCCACGATCACGAGGTCAATGGGTCCGATGTTATATTCGGCAGCTTGCTTTACGTCCGTGGTGTCGCTTCTGCGATATAGAATCCCACCGAAGATTGCTGGATGTAGTGTTTTTACTCGGCCCCCGAAAATCGATGGATAGCCAGTCAATTTTTCTACTGGTATCACAGCGTGCCCAAGTTTTTCGATGAACTCTTGTGTGCCACCGGTGGAGACGAACTCCACACCTTCCTGCGCCAGGGCCTGGATGATGGGCTCGAGGTCATCTTTATAATAAACAGAGATTAAGGCTCTGGAGATTTTTTTATTGGACATGGGAAAAAATTAAGCTGCAAAAGTAAGGGGATTTTGTCTGCTATTTATGGTCAATTGGGTCGGATGCATGCTTGCGTGTCTTCGCGGTTTTTTGATGTCTCAGCAAAAATACCGCGATCTACAGGAGTAATTCAACATGCTAACAGTTGGTCCTTGCTGAACTTAATTCAATGCGACATCTCGACATGCATTTCATAGTTGAGTTCGAAGATCGCGGCACCCGAGACGGGACCGCGAAGACATTCGCAATGCCTAACCAACCTTAAAATCATCCTCATCCAGGTAAGCTGGAAACTTCTCACGGTGGTTTCGCAGCAGTTGGGCATCCAGGTTGATCGTATTGATGGTTTCAATCTCCTCCGCCGAGAAAATAGTTTCTCCTTTTGGTCCGATGACAGCAGAGTGACCATTATGGGCAATGTTGTTTCCGTCGTTACCAACACGATTTACACCTACTGCATACGACAAGTTTTCAATGGCCCGCGCCCGCAATAGCGTATCCCAGGCAGAAACGCGCGCCTGCGGCCAATTGGCCACGTAGATCAGAACATCATAAGCCATCCTCTGTTGGCTCGTTACCCAGGAATTGCGACTCCATACCGGGAAGCGAAGATCGTAGCATACCAGTGGGCAGATGTTCCATCCCTTCCAGTTCCCGATCAATCTCGATTCTCCGGCGGCATATGTTTTATGTTCGTTGGCCATCCGGAACAGATGACGTTTATCATACGTTTTGTAGTTTCCATCCGGCTGCATCCAAAGCAAACGATTAAAATACTTGCCGTTTTCTTTTGCGATGAAACTTCCCAGCAACAGTGCCCCTGTCTGGTGGGCCATTTGCTTCATCCACTTGAAAGTGTTTAGGTTCATCATCTCCGCCAGAGCTGCAGCATTCATCGAAAAGCCCGTGCTAAACATTTCGGGGAGTACGATCACATCTGTTGGCTGACCGATCTTCCATATCTTTTCTTCAAACATCGCCAGGTTTGCGACGGAATTTTCCCAATGCAGCTTGGATTGTATAAGAGTGACTGAGAGGTCTTGCATTGGATGTTAAATAATCTTTCTTAGAATCGCTCCTGCCTTTCGCAACGTGTCCTCGCGCTTCGCGAAACAGAAGCGCAACAGTCTGTTGTCTGTTTTATCTTTATAGAAGGCAGATACCGGAATGGATGCAACCTTGTGTTCCTTCGTCAGCCATTCGGCCATCTCGGCTTCCGGCTTGTCGGAGATATTTTTGTATGACAATAGTTGAAAATAACTTCCATGGCAAGCGAGTGGCTCAAATGCTGACCCTTTGATCTGATCCAGGAAGAAGTCACGCTTTTGTTGGAAGAATTTGCCAAGGGTCTGGTAATGTTCAGGATTCTTCAGGTATTCCGCCAAGGCGAGTTGTACCGGCGTGTTGACGCTAAAAGTAACGAACTGATGTGCCTTGCGGATTTCTTTGGTGAGGAATTCCGGGGCCACTGCATAGCCCACTTTCCAGCCCGTGGCATGGAATGTTTTTCCAAATGAAAACACCGCCACACTCTGTGCTGCCAACCCTGGAAACTTAAGCACGCTTTGATGCTCAATGGAATCGAAAATGATGCGCTCATAGACTTCATCGCTTAATACAATGATCCCATATTTCAGTGCAAGTTCCTCCAGTGTTTTCAAATCACTTTCTGTCAGCACGGCCCCGCTTGGATTGTGAGGTGTGTTGATCATGATCATTTTTGTACGGGCATTGATTCTCGCTTTCACCTGGTCCCAGTCGATCGAAAAATGAGGAGGACTAAGGTTGATCTGAATCGGAGTGCCTCCGTTGAGTTTGACCGATGGAGCGTATGAATCATACGAGGGATCGAAAATAATTACTTCATCGTTTGTCTGTACAAGCGCCGCAATCGTAGAGAATATTGCTTCGGTTCCGCCCGCCGTGATGAGGACTTCCGTCTCGGGGTCGGTGGGTCGGTGATACGTTTGCCTCACCACGTCGGAGATGATTTTCTTCAAGACTGGCGCCCCCGGCATCGGCGCATATTGATTATGGCCCGCGAGCATATTTTTATGAATGAGATCAATCAAGGTGGCGGACACCGGAAAATCCGGAAAGCCCTGCGACAGATTAATGGCACCATGATCCAGGGCCATCTTCGACATGACGGTGAAGATGGAGGTGCCGGTTTCGGGGAGACGGGAGGAAATGTTCAAGGGTTTAAGGTTCAGGGTTCAAGGTTCAGGGTTTCG
>JAYVRH010000553.1:0-4440 GCA_043776495.1 Cyclobacteriaceae bacterium | reverse complement strand
ATCTGTTGCGCAAAATATCGTACAACACATATTTCGCAATTCTGATCATACCACTACGTTGCTTTGGTTTCGCTTCATCAAAGCAGCAATGGCGCGTCCCAATTTATGTTCACCTGTTTCTGTTTTGAGAATATCGATGGCGTCATTGAATAATATCCTTCCTTCCTCAAGGTATATGATAATCGATGTCAACTCATCCAGATCACTCATGATATGCGATGTGATTAGAAAAGTTTTATCGCTTTTCTTTTCCGCCAGTATCTTTTCCTTGAGTGCTTCAGCAGCGATGGGATCAAGCCCGGCAGTGGGTTCATCAAGAATCATTACCGGAGGACTAAATAAGAAAGCAAGAGAGGCACTTACTTTCTGACGTGTACCTCCCGAAAGCGTGTGCATCCGTTTATCTTTCATCTGATCCAGTTTGAACTCCTTGATCAGGTCTTCATCCACGCCGGAAGGGTTGCCCCTTAAATCACGAATCATTTCAAAAAGCTGTCCGATTTTCATCTGATCAGGATAGCGTCCAATCTGAGGCATATAGCCAATCACTTGACGATAAGACCAATCATTCAAGATGGATTTTCCATTCACTTCAATAACTCCCCGATCGGGGATCACCATTCCCAAAATGCACTTGATCAAAGTCGTCTTCCCCGAGCCATTGGGACCAATGATCGCATAAGAGGTGCCGGCCTTAAAATCGAGCTCAATTGATTTTAAGACTTCTAATTTTCCAAAGCGTTTATGAAGATCAGAAATGGTAATCATAATCTCTTATGACGGGGTGAATATCCTTCAGGTTTTCAGGTGTGATCGAAGGTACTACCTTTTCTGTGCGGTCCAGAAGAAAGACCAGGAAACTCCGCCACAACATCATCGCGGATGGCATCTTCTCCACCACCATAGAATATAAGCTTACGGGATGGAAGGGCACATCCCCCACACCATCATGGTCTAAATCGTAACCTTGATAATGATCCCAGTAATTGAAATCGACGGTATTCAGCACCAGAGATCCATTCGTCGCCATATCAAATGTATTGGAGAGAAAACTATTCTTTTTAAAAATATTCTCATCACAATTTGCCTGAATTTTTACCGCCCAGCCATTTCCCTGAAACACATTTTTCGAAAAGGAGCATCGGCTGGATCCTTCCATGTAAACAGCTACGGTGTTCATCGTAAAACGGTTTCCTTCAATGAAGCTATCCCGGATATCTTTAAGCAAAAGGCCATAAGAAGAAGATCCCCAATTTTCTTGAAACCGGTTGTCAATCATCTTGACTCCCTGGGTGTACATCACCGCTACACCCGCCCCGTTATTTTGGAAAATATTTGAGCGGTATTCATCGTTATGGGAAAACATGAAGTGAAGTCCGTACCGCATGTTGTGATGACTAAAATTCTTCTCCACCCTGGAATGTGTCACAAACTCAAAATAAATTCCGTCGCGATGTCCCATGACTTCATTCTCACGGATGGTGATGGAATCACATTTCCATGCGTGAATACCGTTGCCGATCTGATGTTCTTCCTGCGGATTCGATCGAAGGGTATTGCCCTCAATCACACTTCCAACGCAATTGGACAGATGAATTCCGAAGAATGTATTTTCAAATTTATTGTTTCGCACCACCAATCGATTCGATTCAATGGCGTTAATGGCCGATATGTCATTGATGCTCCCAACACCTGTGTTGATGAACTTCAGGCCGATGACAGAGACATCATCCGCTGCAATGGTAAAGATTTCGTATTTATTCTCCCCATCCAGCACGGGAAAATCAATTCCGATAATGGTAAGTGGTTTTTGCACGATGATGTTGCCCTCCCGATACACGCCTGCTAAAATGCGGATGGTGTCCCTGGGAGCTGCCAATTTCAAAACTGACCGGAGCGTTTGATGGCTGCCGCCTTTATCAACTGTCCAGGTACGCGCCTTGGCAGAAAATACAAGGCAAAGTGATAATAAAAGTATCGAGTACCTCATCTATTTGTATTGGGTCACCACCTCGCCCCACGACAAATAAATTCCTTTATGATCCCTCTTGAAGGAATCCATGCTTTCCTTTGTTTCAAATAATGCGATGCCTCCATTCATAGGGCTTCGGATATCTTCTGATTTGAAATAAAATCCAAAGGTAGCATCGACCAGTTTTCCCTGAGATGAATAATCGATCACCAGACGATGGTGAAAGTCTTCTGCTGGCTCAAACCCTGAATTATAGAAGTTCATGAAACAATTCAAATCATCGAATTTATAGATCTTGCCCCTCTTTGTAACAAGCTCACCCCCAAACTTACTATCCATCAAAGTCATTTTACAAGCATGACATATGTCGGTGCCGTATTGCAGAGGCACTGGCTCAGTTGAACATGAAATCAACGCCAAACAAATCGCGCCCCATGTAAGGGTCAGGGCTACATTTTTACTATTATCTATTTTTCTTCCATTCATAAATGACGAGACCAAGAAGAAGGGCAGCTACTCCGATAAAGATCCATCCACCAATATCAGGGCCCGAAAAAGCAGTAAAATTTAACAATATTTTGGTTCCAATTAAAGGTGGCTGGTAAGACATCCCCTCAATTTTGATTGGAGCCTCAGGGTTCAGGTTATGACCATAATCGAAACCCCACAGATAAAAATCAATCAGAGCGCCAAAACCTGTGGCTAAAATCAATCCCAAGAAGGAAATCAGCATGAATCGCTTATTGATGAGACATGCTAGCAGTCCAAAACCGATAATTACTCCTACAATATAAATCATGTAGTTGAATTCGGGAAACATCCCTACTTCAATTGTCTTCATGCCGATGTAATGATTTAATGCGCTGATGATCTTAACATCTCCCGTGATGGTGTTAATCCATATTTTCATTTCAAGACCTTCCGGATATTGTGGGGCCCACATCAGAATTTGCCAGAGTGGGGTGAAATAAGCCAGGATCAACGCGAGCGTAGATAAGGCTATCAATATTCGGGTTGATGACTTTAATGTTTTCATGCAACGTTAGAAAAAGAGGCGCCCCTGTGAAAGAGGCGCCAGACCCATACCTAAGAATTTTAAAACCTGTTATTTGGTAGGGCCTTTCTTCTCTTCTGCAATCACACCCGTAGAAAATTTGATCGGCACATTGCTTCCTGCCGCTGATACTCTGGCATAACCCTGCATTTCCTGGTGAAGGGCAGAACAGAAATCTGTACAATAGAAGGGAGACACTCCCACTTCGTCGGGTATCCACTTCAGGGTTTGTGTTTCTCCTGGCATAACTAAAATCTCTGCGTTCGCAGCGCCTTTTATTGCAAAGCCATGCGGCACATCCCAATCCTGCTCCAGGTTGGTCACGTGAAAGTAAACAACGTCACCGAGTTTGATACCTTCAATATTGTCAGGTACGAGGTGAGATCGGATGGCGGTCATCGAAACATGGACTTCATTTCCTTTGCGGACAACTTTGGTCTCTTTTTCTCCCCGAGCTGCATAGGGATGTTTATTATCCTCGATTTTAAAAATCTTGGTGGAGTTGGGCATCACGAGACCTGCAGGAATTGCTTCTGCGTAGTGCGGCTCACCAGTTGTCGGAAAGTCAAGCAGCAACTGCATTTTATCTCCAGAAATATCATATAGCTGGGCAGACTGAGTCAATTCCGGACCAGTCGGTAAGTAACGGTCTTTCGTTATCTTATTATAAGCAATCATATATTTGCCATGGGGCTTCCGGGTGGGGCCGCCGGGGACACTAAGGTGACCCACTGAATAATAAGTTGGTACCCGATCCAGCACTTCCAGTGACTTCACGTTCCACTTCACGATTTCTGAAGTAACAAAGAAAGATGTATAGGCGTTGCCCTTCTCATCAAACTCGGTATGCAATGGGCCCAGACCGGGTTTCTTCACCTCTCCATGCAAAGCCGATTCGTATTTAATCACAGGTATTCCTGCAAACTCTCCTTCAAAGTCTTTGTCCGCTATCGCCTTCTGGATTTTAGTGAATGAAAATACAGGGATCAACGCTGCCAGCTTACCGGAGGCCACAATGTATTCGCCAGTAGGGTCCGTGTCGCAACCATGAGGCGATTTGGGGCAAGGAATAAAATAGATGATGTCTTTCAAGACGGCTGGATCAAGTTGCAATACCTCTGTCATCATTTCGGATGAGGCGGTGTGCGTGCTCTCATCCAATAAATTGTGAGCATATTTTGCTTTCACTTTTACGCCTTTACCCTGGGCGATGTACTCCTCCGCCTTCTTCCAATTCACAGCCATGATAAAGTCTTTGTCTTTTTGAGTGGCATTCACCTCCAGCAATGTATAAGCTTGCTCGGTGTTGTAACAAGAGAAAAAGAACCATCCATGTGAAGGGCCTTTGCCTGCCCTTGACAAATCGAAGTTTACACCCGGTGTTTTCAATTGAAATCCAATGCTCATGTGACCC
>JAYVRH010000552.1:0-16293 GCA_043776495.1 Cyclobacteriaceae bacterium | reverse complement strand
GCCAGCGTGCCAGATCTCATCACAGTCCTTGAAGTGTTCAAAGATCTTAGGATCAAGATGGCTGTGGGTGTCGGAGAGGAGACCGATTTTCATTGGGGAATTGAAATTGGAAATTGGAAAATTGAAACTTGAAATTAGAAATTGAAAATTGAAACTGGGGTATTCTCCAAATTTCAATTTTCAAATTTCATCTCTTATTCTTTGAACTATTCCTGAGCGATTGCTAACTCAATGACACCCTGTATCATTCCGAACTTTTCAAAGGCATTGTTGCAAAGCATGATGACCGTCTTGTCTGAGTCGATGAACCGGATGATGATCGTTTTATAGCCCGGATTATCTCCATTGTGCCACACCACTTTCCCCAAAACAGGGTGCGACCTGAGCATCCACCCGAAACCGTAGTTGGAAATTGAATCATTTGTGAGCCTGGTCGGAGCAAAGGCTTGGTCGAGCGATGTTTTTTTGATCAGCTTTTCCGTGTAGAGCGCTCGGTCCCATTTTAATAGATCGGAAGTGGTAGAGCTGATGCGGCCGGGACCCTTCCTGTTGCCAAGCCAGATGGTGTAGTTGGAGGAAGGAAAGGAATCGGCGCGGACATAGCGTTTCATTTCGGGGACATAGAGGTGACCCAGCGCAAAGTTTGACATGGTAGCTTTCTCTTCATGACTTCGGATGTCGGTGGAGGTCATGTGGAGCGGTTGGAAGATCCGTTCACGGCACATTAGAATAAAATCCTGTCCGGAAGCCTTCTCAACTATGCTCCCCAGCAGCACATAGCCGGTGTTGCTATACTCATATTTTTCACCAGGTTCTGCATTTTTGACTGGATGGTACTGCTTCAGGTAATCAATGATCTCAGTGTTGCCTGCCACTTTGCTTTTATCCCAATGCTCATCCATGATTTCCTGATAGTCGGGGAGGCCTGAGGTGTGATTCAAAAGATGGCGAATGGTGATGTTTGGATAAGGAAGCCCAGGGATATATTTTTCAATAGGATCATCGTAGCTCAGCATGCTTTCTTCCTGCAGCATCATGATGCACATCGAAGTGAACTGTTTGGAGACGGAGGCAAGTTCAAAAATGCTGGACGTGTCCAGCGGGGTGTGGGTCTCAAAATCCCTGAAGCCAAACGCTTTGTGATAGATGGGCCGGCCCCTGTCGGCGATCAGGACGACGCCATTGAAGTCTGGCGTTGCAGCAATGAGGGAATCCAGTTTTGCCATTAAGGTATTGTTGGATTCTTTGGGAAGCTGGCAGGCTGCGTTGAGAATTGCTAGGAGCAAAAAGAATTTGACTGGATTTTTTATTTGCATGATCTTGAAAGTTAACGATTAATCCTACTTCTATGTTTTGTACAACAAGACCTATAATAGTTCGACACCCTTCGGGGTCGGCTGGAAATAGACGCATGCCTTGTTCTATTAACGTTCAATCCATTGGGGATTGTCTGGCCCCTGCTTACCGACCCCGAAGTGGTCAAATGTTAATTGTATCGTGTCCTAAATATACTTACGACCCCAGGGGGGTCAAACATTAGAGTTGTAGATCTTATTATGCTTTAACATAGAAGTAGGATTAATTAATTTTTGGTAGGGCCTTTGATTGTTCCAATTTCCATTGGATGAAGTTCATTGGGATAAAGCCCGTTGGATTGTCATTGAATGAACTACGACCTAAAGGCCGTAGTTATTGGAAAGAAGTTTCCAGGGCTAAAGCCCGCCAGATTGATCCCCGCAATAACTCCGGCCTTAAGAAAGTTATTCCCAGACACTTGACAATGGACTTTAGTCCAAATTGGACATTATGATATACAAATTGTAATTTGTTGGATGAAAAGGAACTCAACACCTTCTCATTCAGTTCAGTATAAGAAGATATAATAATGGCAGTAGTTATGACAAAGAAACTTGGAATTTTAGGATCAGGCCAGGTGGCGCAGATTTTGGCCAGCGGATTTTTAAAACATGGTTATCAGGTAGCCATTGGCACAAGCGATGTTTCCAAGCTGGACGATTGGAAAAAAAAGAACAAGAACGCTCATGTGGGAAGTTTTGAATCCGCAGCCAAGTTTGGCGACAAAATTGTTCTCGCCGTCAAAGGTACCAGCGCAGAGGCGTTGGTGAAGAGCTTGTCAAGTTCACTGGCTGGAAAGATCGTGATCGACACAACCAACCCGATCGCCCAGGCGCCTCCAACAGCCGGCGTTCTTCAATACTTTACTTCCCTCAGCGACTCTCTCATGGAACGCTTGCAAAAACTTGCTCCTGAAACGAAGTTCGTGAAGGCATTCAACAGTGTTGGCAATTTGTTCATGGTCAATCCCGATTTCCCCGGGGGCAAGCCCACCATGTTCATTTGTGGCAACGACAAGAAAGCCAAAAAAGAAGTTACGAAGATCCTCGATCAATTTGGTTGGGAGACCGCAGACTTTGGCCACGTAGAATCTGCCCGCGCCATCGAGCCTTTGTGCATTTTATGGTGCCTGCCAGGCATGCTTAATAATGAATGGACACATGCTTTTAAGCTTTTGAAGATGTAGGATCCAGTTGGCAATTCACTCTACCATTTGGTACATTTATTTATTGTTTCAATAGGCCAAGTCTTTTAAGTAATTACCGAGCAATGCCAGCCTCACGCAAAACCACCAACCCGATTGATCAATACAATGAAGCACAGCCAGCATCTGTAAGACCGGGTTTAGAAAAGCTCAGGCAGACTATTAGAAAAGCGGCTCCAGGGGCAGAAGAAGTGCTGAGCTATAAAATCCCGGCATTTAAGTTTCATGGAATGCTTTTATGGTTTGCTGTCTTCAAAAATCATTATGGATTATATCCTTACTCGAAGACCATTCAGATATTTAAAGATAAGCTCAGTGGTTATGAGTTTACTAAGGGGACTATAAAATTTCCATTGGACAAACCGATTCCTGTTAAATTGGTGATGGAGATTGTCAAGTTCAGGATCAAGGAAAACCTCGACAAGAAAATGTTGAAGGACATGGTAAAAGTCAAGGGCGCTCAAAAACCAGACCGTATTTAATTATGTACAACGAGAAACTAGCCGATCGTACAAGGGAAATCATTTCACTCACCCACAAAAAGGTGATTGAGAAGAAAATGTTTGGCGGCTTGTGTTTCATGGTAAATGATAAAATGTTGGTGGGCGTAGAGCAAGAACGTCTGATGGTGCGCCTGGACCCATCGCGTTATGATGAAGTAATTGAAATGGAAGGCTGCAAACCCATGGACTTTACCGGGAAAGTGATGAAAGGTTTTGTGTTTGTTGATTTGGACGCGTTGAATTCGACTAAAAAATTGAAATACTGGGTTGATTTGGCGTTGGAGTACAATAAAACCGCGAAGGTGTCGAGGAAAAAGAAGTAAACTTGAGCTCTTGCTGATGACCAGTCGTTGACATCTTAAGACCAGATGGAAGAAACCCAGCAGCTTATAACTTTTGTGGAGGATAGATTGGGTATTATCTCTATGATTTGAGAGGTAATCTCACAATGACATTGGTCCCTTTGCCAAATTTACTTTCCACTTCGATGGTACCCTTAAGCAAATACACCAGGTCTTTGACGATGGAAAGGCCCAGTCCAGTGGAGCTTTCTCCATCGGTGGGGCGGGCGCTCAACTTCTGAAATTTTCTGAATAATTTATGCCGTTCTTCCAACCTGATGCCGGGCCCCTCGTCCTTCATATCAAAGCGAACCAAGGAGTTTTCGGTGGTCACGGCCATGGTCACTGTTTTGTTTGTGTGTGAAAATTTGATTGCATTGGAGAGGATATTGTCGAGGATACGCACAAGGGCATCATGATCGGTTGTAATAGAAGAAGGCGCATGTTGACAATCAAAAATTAATTGGATGTTCTTTTTTGTCGCCCAGGTTCGAAAGCGATCTTCCAGTTCACTGATAATTTTTGGAATCGAAATCGGCTGAAAGGAAAGGCGAGTGGTACGTTGCTCGATGCTGCTAATATCCAGGAGGTCAGAAATGAGCCGCTGCATATTTTCACAAGTCTCTTCCATCAGCTGGATGTAGCCAAGATGTTTGGGGGTAAGGGATGCGCCTTCCAATTTCATTAGCTCAAGTAAGCCAGATATTCCTGCGAGCGGGGCTTTCAGATCATGCGTGGTGATGCTCAGAAAGTGATTCTTTTCTTCATTCAACCTCATGAGGTTCTTGTTTGCATCTTCCAATTCCCGTGTGCGATCTTTTACTTTTTGCTCTAGCTGCTGATTGAATTGCTGAAGTTCGAGCAATAACCTTTTGTTGTCCTTTTCTTTATTGGCGATGGTGAATAGGGCTGCCAGGGAGGTTATTCCGATGAGGGCAAAACTTGAAAAGCGAACAACATCGTTGAAAAAGTATCTTTGCTCGAGATTTTCGTTGCGCTCTTTCAGCATAGCCTGTTCATATTCTGTGAAATTGGTAGTCCAATAGATGATGCTGTCCATGCTCGCTTTTGCGATTTTCATACTTGCAAAATGGGAGGCACTGTCACTGCCAAAGGTTTTCAAGATCAAAAAGCTTTGGGCGAGGTTACTCCTTTTGCGATCGACGAGCGGAATAAGTTTTTGCTGCAGAATATCAAGTTGTCGTTCGTTGCTTTTGACCAGAGAGGTAAGTGTATCAATATCGTGATCGATGTCCATCAGAGCCTCTTGATAGGGTTGAAGGAAACTTGTATCGGCGGTGATGAGATAGCCTCGATGGCCTAACTCCATGTCTTTCAACAATGAGAGAAGGCGGGTGGAAGCCTGAATCACCTTGTAATTATGAATGACAAGCGAAATGGCTTCTTTCTTCTGCTGGACATTCAGGTATGTAATCACAGCGCTCACCACCGTGAGCAGAATCGACAAAACCAGCAGAGAGCGTACACTCAGGGCTTTCACGTTCTATTTTTTGTTCGATGCCCCATTTGTATTCTTTGTTAGAAGGCTTCCCCAATATTGATATAAGTTCCCTGAGATTCCTTGCCAAAGCCCGCGTCAAGGCGCAGATTAAGCTTTTCTTTTGGCCTTAAAGCGTAACGAAGACCGATGCCAATGGAGGGTTTAATACTATGAAGCTGGAAAACATCGCTTAGAGTACTTCCGACACGCCCTACGCCTGCGAAGGTCGTAAATCCCCAGCGACCTTTGACAGGTACCCTAAACTCTCCCTGGAACGCAATCATGTTATAATCGGCAAAGCGACCTTCATAATATCCCCGCATGTATGAATTCGATCCGATAAAGGCCAGGTCACGGACAGGAGTATCTCCGATGGTGGATACCAGATTGAGTTGAAAAGCGAGAACCCGTTCCTTCTTAAAGGAAAAGTATTTTCGGATGTCGATGTTGCGAATGGTGAAATCAAAATCGCTACCGAGTCCCTTGCTGTAATAACCTACATAATACTGAACATAAAATCCCTTCGAAGGGCTAAAGGCATTATTGCGACTGTCCCAGGTAATGAGGAAGCCGGCGCCGGAAATTTTTCCTCCATCCTTCCCGGTAATATCCTGGGTATCAAAAAGACTGGTCCCATTCTTGTTGTATTCAAAATTGAAAACATTTTGAAACTCATAACTGACTCCCAGGTATAAGTCAGAAAAAACTTTGCGCAGCAGCTGGGGGTAAAGGTCATACTGGTTGATGGAATACTTTTCCTGGTTATTGGATGGGGTTTCATTTCCAAGGCCCCAAAACCGGTCCGGAAAAAGACTGTAGGAGGCAATGAAGTGGAGGATGTATTTTTCATTCGGGAAGTACACGGTACCATCACTGGCAAATACAAATTGATTGCGAACGGTATAAAATGACACACTTTTTAAACTCGATGTGCGTGTAGCCGAATCCTGCCGCAATTTGAAGAAGTAAGTACCGGCAACCCCAGCACCCCACAGATACTCAGGGGATTTAACGATCACCGGGAAAAGAACAAGCCTTCTCTGTTTTTTATGAGCGACCGGAATAACGACGTCCTTTTCTAAATCTACTTTTGTATCCGCTTGAGCGAAACCGGGATAATATATAATGGTAATTATTCCAATGATAATCAGAAGCCTATAAACAATGCGCCACATTTGAAGATCTTAATAGGCTCTTAAGGTAGCCTTTTAGCAAGAAAGGCAAAAATATTTTCGGGAGAGGTCGTGTTTTTCGGAGTGTAACCCGGCAATTCATCAAGAGCAAATTATTCAAAATAATTTTCTCAGGAAATTAAATGTGGTGTGGTCCTTGCCAAGGGTGGCCAAGAAATTCCCCGGTAATTTATGGAGTTGTACACGTCGCAGGCGATCGAAAAAGTGCTCCCGAGTAGATCCGTCTGGCTCGGCAGCCCTTTCCTCAGGAAGAATAATGACTCCACCCGCCTCTTTAACAATTTCATCAAGCCCAATCTGATTTTCCAACAAGATTCCCGGATAAAGTATCACAACATCATCTGGGTTTTGTCTTATATGAAAAATAAGCTTTTCTTCCAATTCGCCTGGCTCAATGCAAGGCTCGCGAAGGACGTTAGGTCTTATTCCTTTTTGGAGATAATGTTGCAAGTAATAGCCCTGTGCTTCCAGCAGGGAATGATAGATGGAGGCAGTTGAATCCAAGTTGTGATAAGTGCTGGGCGAAGTAGTAAAAACCTGCAGTCTGGTTTTCATGCGGATCGTCAACTCCATAGACCACGCATAACTTTCGAAGTAATCGTGGTGGGTCAAAAATGGAAAAAGAAAAGCCTGCTTAAAACTCATTCCACCTTTGGAGCGGACTTGTGGATGAGGTCACGCTAGCCCACCGAAATTACTTCGATTTGCTCAAGAACCTGTTCAAGGCCATAGACAAGAGCCAACGCATACATCGCATTGAGCTTTTCCCGTGTTCGTTTTAATCTCATTTTTATAGCACTGCCGGAAATGTTCAAGGAGGTCTGAAGATTTTCAATCGATTCTCCCTGAAGGTATTTCAATTTCAACAGATCTCTTTCTTTTTGAGGCAACGCATTAATGAGCGAATACATGATAAGTTCCTGCTCGGCTTTTTCATTGGTTTCCTCCACGGCTGCACTTGGATCGTTGCTTTCTTCATCACTCCAGGAATTGTTTTCCAACGGAGAAAATTGAAAGCGGCCATTTTTCTTTAATGCTGCGAGACAATGGCGATGAGTAATGGTGTATAGCCAAGTCGAGAATGTCGATTCTCCTTTAAAAGAATGGATGTTGTCAAAGGCCTTCATCAGGGATTCCTGAGCGAGGTCAAAGGCTTCTTCTTGTTTCCTGCAAAGGGAAAAGCATTTGCTGAATACTTTTTTGTAAAAACGATTGTATAATTCGCCCAGGGCCTTGCGATCATTTTGCCGAATTGCATGGACCAATTCTTCATCGCTCGCATTAGAAATCTCGGTGATCAACATATGCATGGGTTTCGTTATAACAACGCAAATGTAGAGCGGGTCCCTTGAGCTATCCGAGGGTGAAAAGCCTATTTTGAAAAATCAGCAAATCGCATAACCTTACGAGAATTGCGTAGTTAAAGGGCAAGTGGACAATTGATATTTAGGCAAGACGACCTGGATATTTGAAATACCGATCTTAAACAGTTTTTGCAAATTGCTAATTGTCAATGCCAACTGATTAAATGATCCCTTTTTCAATCGCATACTTCACCAGTCCCACCGTGTTCTTCACCTGTAGTTTTTGCAACAGATTTCTGCGATGGGTGTCCACCGTACGGATGCTGATAAAGAGTTTTTCAGCGATCTCACCGTTAGAATACTCCTGGGTGATCAGGCGGAGCACTTCAATTTCACGGTCCGAAAGGGGAGTCTCAATGGTTGGTTTTTTTTGCTCGGGATTTTCTCTTTGGCGGGTAATTGCCTGCAGCAGGGTGACCGATACCTTTTGACTGAAATAGCTGTCGCCCTTGGCCACAGCATGGATGGCAGCGAGTAATTCCTCGCGCCCGGCATTCTTAAGCAGGTATCCACTGGCCCCGGCCTCCAGCATCTTGATGATGTAATCAGGTTCTTCGTGCATGGTAAGACCTAATACATGAATGAGTGGATAGATTTCCTTGATTTTCAAGGTCGTCGCGATGCCATTCGTGTCTCCAAGATCAATATCCATCAGCACCACATCGGTGGGATGCATGGCCAATATATTCAACACCTCATCGGCGCTGGCTGCTTCGCCGGTTACCACAATATCTTTCTCTCGCTCCAACAGTCCACGAAGGCCAACCCTTATTATTTTATGATCATCTGCAATGACGACTCTTATTGGAGACATATTTCTTTAGCCGTTTGGGAATTTATAGAATGGTTTATCGACCTCATTTGATTCTCTTGATAGATTAGCTCATTTGAGTAAAGCATAACATAGGAGGCAGTACACCTGGAACAGCGCCATGATAACGACAGGAAAGATAGGTAAAAGCGGCACTCCAAGATTAAAATGACATTTTTCATTCAATAATAAATAATTGGATTGTTGTTGTGACCTGAGCGATGACGAAGGGTCTAAAGGTCGAATAGATGCATATCAGGCCAGACCTGTATGGGTAGTTTAGGTAGGTTGAAACCGATCCAGGGGTGGATCGGTTTTTTTATTTTTAAAACCATGATTCAATTCAATATGGTTTTCAGTACGATTATCTCTGGACCAGTCATTCAATATTATTTATTGGGGTGAGCAGTCGAAAGCTTTTGTCGCAAAGCCTAACAGTAAGGACTTTTCAGCATCTGCCGGAATCCCCGATCAGACCTTTGGCCTTTCCCAGCACTCGTTTGCATAAAATATTTTACCTGGCAGTGGGGCAAATGTCTTGAAGACATGGTATTTTACTGCATAATCAATGGAAGCAACCGGTCTTTTTAAAACCTATCCTCATGATCCCTGTGTGTGGGACGAAATGAAGGATTCAGCTCACATCAGGGAGCAATACCGTAATGTGTTTGAGTTCCTGCAGAACATTCCTGTTGACGAACTCAACAAGAAGGAAGAACTGGCGAAGAGGCTCTTCATGAGCCAGGGCATCACATTCACCGTTTACTCCAGCGGTGAAGGAATTGAAAAAATATTCCCATTTGATATTATTCCCCGGATCATCACCGCCACTGAATGGGACCTCGTCGAGCGAGGCATCACCCAGCGACTTCGGGCCCTGAATCTGTTTTTGAAAGATGTCTACCATCAGCAGTTTATCTTGAAAGACGGTATTGTGCCGGTGGACCTTATTTATTCATGCCCACATTTTCTGCGTGAGATGCAAGGTGTTCATGTTCCTCATGATATTTATATCCACATCGCAGGGATTGACCTCATTCGCGACAGCGATGGAACATTCTATGTCCTGGAAGACAATTTGCGAACACCCTCTGGAGTCTCCTACATGATTGAAAACCGGGAGATTACAAAGCGGATATTTCCCGATCTCATTCCTCAGAATCGTGTACTTCCTGTCACTCATTATCCGTCTATTCTACTGAAGAACCTGATGGCTTTGTCACCGCGGCAAGTCTCAGCTCCTAACGTGGTATTGCTTACGCCCGGGATTTATAACTCTGCCTATTTCGAGCACACGACGCTGGCGCGACTGATGGGCATTGAGTTGGTGGAGGGTCGTGACCTTGTGGTGGAAGACCATCGTGTGTACATGAAAACAACTGGCGGACTGCAGCAGGTAGATGTGATCTACCGTAGGGTGGACGATGATTTTCTCGATCCGTTGGTTTTCAACCCGGAGAGTACCCTTGGTGTTTCAGGACTTTTGTCCGCTTATCGTATGGGAAACGTTGCCATTGTCAACGCGATTGGCAATGGAGTCGCCGACGACAAAGCAGTGTACGTCTACGTGCCGGAAATGATCCGGTATTACTTGAATGAAGAACCGATCCTTAAGAATGTTCCAACGCTGCATCTCTCCAACCCGGACGACCAGAAGCATGCGTTGGCCAACATCAACAAAATGGTCATTAAGAAGACGAATGGATCTGGAGGATATGGAATGCTGATGGGGCACATTGCTTCAGAAAAAGAAATTGAAGATTATAAGAAGGAAATCTTAAAGGACCCGCGTCAGTTTATTGCGCAGCCGGTGATTAATTTATCCTCTGCCCCGTGCTACATTAATGGAAAGATGCAACCAAGGAGAATTGATTTGCGCCCCTTTGCTTTGTTTGGTCCGGGAGGAATTGAAATCGTGCCGGGCGGACTTACCCGAGTGGCCTTGCGTGAAGGTTCGCTTGTCGTGAATTCATCCCAGGGCGGAGGAAGTAAAGATACATGGGTACTTTCATGAGAACCTGATCAAGCCCAATGCTAATTCATAAAATATGCTAAGCCGTGTTGCTGATTCACTATACTGGATGTCGAGGTACATGGAGCGTACGGACGGAATTCTTCGGATGTTGAAGGTCAACCATTATTCTTCCCAAGACGACCGTGAGAGTTTTACATGGCGGCCGGTATTAAAAATTTTCAGTACGCTTGAAGAACCTCAGATTGAAGACATGGAACGGGATGGACGCAAAGTGCTTCGATATATGGTGGTGGACCGTGAAAATCCAAATTCAGTTTTGAACATGGTCACTAAGTCGAGGGAAAACGCACGGTCTGTACAAGATAACATCACAAAAGAATTGTGGCAGGCTCTGAATGCATTCTATCATGTAGTCAGGGACGAGAGGCTTGAGCATTCGTTGCAAACAGATGATTCGGTTACGGTGCTGGATTCCCTCGTCCATCAGTGTATGGTATACTATGGTGTTACGGACAGCACCATGTTTAGGGGTGAAGGGTTGGGGTTTATGAATATGGGCAAATACCTGGAGCGGGCCATTCAGTCGACGGATATTCTGGACGTGAGGTTCAGTGATTTGTCCTATGATCTGGAAAAATCTACCGACACAACCTATTGGAAATATTTGTTGCTGTCTGTTTCAGGCTACGCATTGTACCTTAAGCGGTATCGTTCAGGTTTTGAGGCACGCAACGTGGTGGATCAAATATTGTTTAATGTTGATTTCCCGCGATCGGTCTTGTACTCACTCAATCAATTGCATCGACATTTTGGCCGACTCAAAGACGATCAAAATGCCGAGGGGCATGCGAGGGTTGATTTTGTCATCGGCAGGGTGCGTAGCAAAGTGCAGTACTCGGATGTGGACAGCGTTTCGCGAACTGGCCTACACAACTACCTCAACGAAATCAACACCGATTTTTATGAAATTGGCAGTGCCTTGAATCAGTCCTATTTTGCGAATAGTTGACAATGAGTTTCACAGCATTTCGCAAATTATTTTTTGGACTTGTCTTTAAAAAAAATTATTTCGATGTCAAAGTTTAAGATTCGCCACATTACCCGCTATTCGTACGAAGATACGGTGCGGGACAGCGCAAATCAGATCATGTTGTACCCTATCCAGGATGACTTTCAGGATACCTTACAGCAATCGGTCATCATTAGTGGCGGGCCTGTGGTGAATATTCATGTCGATTATTATGGCAACAAGGTTGGGACGTTCACACACGCCCAGTCGCATGATCAACTCGTGATTGATTCTCAACTCCTGGTGATTACCAAGAGCCGGCCGATACCGCAGAATCAAGGGTCATTTGAAAATCAATGGACAGAATTGCATGGAATTAAATTTGATGTTCAGTTTATCGATTTCCTGAGACAGGAAAGGTTCTTTTATTTTGAAGAACTGGAAAAAATAATCGAAGCGGAGCGAATGAAGAATGGTTCACCCCTGGAAGCGGCACAGGATTTCTGTCAATATGTTTTTGATACGTTCAGCTATCGCAAGGGCATCACCACGGTAGAGACTACTGTGGATGAAATCTGGAAGTTAAGATCTGGCGTATGTCAGGACTTTGCCCATATCCTGTTGGTGATGCTTAGGATGATTCAAATTCCTTCACGCTATGTAAGTGGTTATATCTGCCCGAATAAGTCCGGTATGCGTGGAGAAGGTGCGACGCATGCCTGGGTCGAAGCCTATATTCCATCGTATGGCTGGATCGGATTGGATCCGACCAACAATTGCCTGGTCAACGAGACGCATGTGAGATTGGCGGTAGGAAAAAATTTCTCTGATTGCTCGCCGGTGAAAGGTACTTACCGCGGAACCTCAAACCATACGCTCGAGGTTGCGGTTTCTGTTTCTTATGAGGACGGACAAACTTCTTCTCAGGAAAACGAAGTGATCTATTCTACCCCCACCACCACAACCTCCCTTTATAGCAATTCATTCCAACGTCATCAGGAAATGCAACAGCAACAGTAGGTCTTAAAAATGGATCGACCATGCAGTTGATCAGTATATACAACAATCAATGGGTTATTTTTTTCCGGGCTGGTGCATCATAAGTTCCTCAATGACTTCTGCTACTTCTTGTGGCGCCATTTTGGGTGTCAAGTAGTCAAATTTTTTGCCTTTTATCAATACATTTCTGCCGTCCTCCTTGATTTCAAAATTTACTTTTTTAACATTGAAAAAAGGCGCGTATCCTTTGATGGCGACCAGTACTGCCGTCTGGTCCCAACTATTTCTTCCAAGGAGGTTATTGTCCGAGGTTAAAGCAACCTGATATGCTTCTTTAACAGGACTTTGCCTGATACTTTCATTCTTGATTAATCGGCTTCCGGTGATAATTTTTTCTCCAATTTCAAATCCACTGAGTAAAATGGGAGTTGGCCAGTCTGCAAAGACTTTGCGTGCCGAGTTGGCATCTGCGTAGACATTAAATTCATGAGCGCTTACGCCGTCCTTACCAATTCCTGCTGCCATGGAAACTACCTGTTTTACTTTTTTCAATACAAGATCGCGTCCGCTGAGCGAAGAATATTCATCGGAGGATGAGGCAAGAAGATTGGCCAGGTTTGTAAAAAAACCGACGGTGATAATGATGACACTTTTATCCTCCTGGCTGGATAAGATCTTTCGATATAATGCTACTGCTTCCATTGCTTCCTCATTTGATTTGAGCTGATGAGGATATTTTGCGATGATCGCCTGTGCCCATCGTTGTTTGCAAGCTTGATTTGGAAAGTTATTTTTCACGATGCCGATGGGAATTTCCGGGCGGTTGAAATAGGCATTCAACACACTCAGCGTGGGCGCGGTTGTTTCGAAAGCGTTGCATGAGATGGTAGCAAGAATCCTCGCTTCACCCTTGTCGGCAAAAGCATGAAGTAGTGCCATCGCTCCAACGTCATCATAATCCGGACCGATGTCTGTATCAAGAATGACAGGAATACCAGTTTGGGCAATGGATGCCTCAAAGCACAACGAAAGAATAAGAACAAAGATCGATCGCATGTTTTTTTTATTTAATGAAAAGGAATTTATGGGGCGAAATAACTCACCATTGCTTTGTTAATTCTTTCCGGTATGGCAGCGAAGCTTGAGCTCCTCTTCTCGTCACCGAAATGGAAGCTGCTTCGCAAGCAAATTCAACTGCTTTATCTAAAGAAATATTTTCTGAAAGCGCCACCGCTAATGCTCCATTAAAGCAATCTCCGGCTGCAGTAGTGTCTATTGCCGTTACAATCACGGCTTCAACAAATTGTTTTGATGCCACCGAATGTAAATAAACACCTTTCGCACCGAGCGTGATGACTACATTTTGCACACCCAGAAATTGTAATTTTTCTGCTGCCTGGACTGTTGTGGCCGAATCCTTTATTTTTATACCTGTGAGTAATTCAGCTTCAGATTCATTGGGCGTGATGAGAAACAGATTCTTAAAAACTACCTCATTTAGCTTTGCTGCGGGTGCCGGGTTAAGTATGACACGGTGACCCAGGACACCACATCGCTCAATGGCGTATTCCACCACGGCCAAAGGAATTTCCAGTTGTACCAGAACAATCGCTGGAGATTCAATCGAATTTAAGGCTTTGTCAATTTGATCAACCTTTAAATTTCCGTTCGAGCCAGGCGCCACCGTAATGCAGTTTTCACCTTTTCGGTCCACATTGATAAGGGCCACACCCGAAGCGAGTACTGGATCAATGGATATAAATTGAATGTTGATATTTTCGTTTCGAAAATGATCGATGGATTGCTTGCCAAAAAGATCGTTGCCCACATTGGCTACAAACGTCACGGTGCCACCCAATCTTGCCGCGGCCACGGCCTGGTTGGCTCCCTTTCCTCCAGGGTTCATAAAGAATGTTCCGCCCAGAATGGTCTCTCCAGGTGCAGGAATTTTATCCGACTGGACAACCATGTCGGTATTGGAACTACCAATGATGAAGATGGGGGTCAAAGCGTTGAATGTTTAGATGTGATAAATCTAAGCATCCAACGGGTTGAATAAAAATCCAGTTATTCGAAGTGTGTTTGTCTTATCCTTGTCTGCGGTGTCCTGACCAGCTTTTGCCAGCGTGGCGGAAAGAGTTGGATGATCCCTGTTTTCGTGCGGCGCTCTGACGCTGTCCTGCAGGCTTATGTTGAACCGCGTTAGGGTTGCCGATGGAATGGTAGGGATGATCTTCCACCACAGGAATTGATTTGGAGATAAGCTTGTGAATATCCCGCAGGAATTCCTTTTCTTCTGAGTCGCAGAAAGAGAAAGCAATTCCGCTTGCACCAGCACGACCTGTTCTTCCAATGCGGTGAACATAGGTCTCAGGTATGTTTGGCAATTCAAAATTGATCACATGCGACAAGTCGTCAATGTCAATTCCTCGTGCCGCAATGTCGGTGGCTACCAGTACCCGTGTTTGTTTTCCTTTGAAATTACTCAAAGCACGCTGACGGGCATTTTGAGATTTATTTCCATGGATGGCCTCAGCCTGAACGCCTGCGCGGTTCAGATCTTTCGCCACCTTATCCGCACCGTGTTTCGTTCTGGTGAATACGAGTGCTGTTTCTATATTCCGGTCCTTCAAAAGATGCAACAGGAGCGATCGCTTGTCAGATTTTTCTACATAATAAAGAACCTGCTGCACGGTATTGGCGGTGGTCGACGCTGGTGTCACCTCCACACGAACTGGGTTCGTCAGAATGGTGTTGGCCAGTTTTGAAATTTCGGAGGGCATGGTTGCAGAGAAGAACAAGGTTTGACGCTTGGTTGGCAACTTTGCGATGATTTTTTTCACATCGTGAATGAAACCCATGTCCAGCATGCGATCGGCTTCATCCAAAACAAATATTTTTACATGTTGAAGATGGACATACCGCTGATCCATGAGGTCCAAAAGCCGGCCAGGAGTCGCAATAAGGATGTCGACGCCAGAGCGCAACGCATCGGTTTGTGATTTTTGAGAGACGCCTCCAAAAATTACGGTATGTTTCAGTTTGAGGAATCTTCCATAGGTAGCGAAGCTTTCCCCAATCTGGATCGCGAGTTCGCGTGTGGGTGTCAGAATCAGTGTTTTGATTCCGCTGGGTCCCTTCACATACAACTCATCCTGGTGGAGAAGTTGCAGAATGGGGGCAGCAAAAGCCAATGTTTTTCCAGTGCCAGTTTGGGCACAACCCAGAAGGTCTTTGCGTTCCAGGAGTACCGGGATTGCTTGTTCTTGAATGGGAGTAGGCTGGGTATAGCCTTCA
The DNA here is from genome assembly GCA_043776495.1 of Cyclobacteriaceae bacterium. Taxonomy (GTDB): domain Bacteria; phylum Bacteroidota; class Bacteroidia; order Cytophagales; family Cyclobacteriaceae; genus ELB16-189. The sequence goes on along the minus strand of JAYVRH010000552.1, from coordinate 740 downwards.
GTTTTCAGGGCCCTGACTATGGGCTCAATAAGATTTAATTTTTCGAATAACATGATTTAATTTTTCGTTCAGCGAGGCTCGCTAAAAATTTTGTTTACAACGCCTCTTGGGTCAACGCAGTGGCTCCGAAGGGTCTCGGGGCTCATTTTTACGGGAATTAGGAGGACTAAAGCACAAAGATAATCATTTCATTGGATAACGCGGTTTTCCTTACAAATGTGCTCCGCAGTTTTTGTGTTACGTATAGATTTTTTATTTTTGTCGTATAACATTGACCATTTATGGATGCCAAGATCACGTTGAGTTTTAACGAAGAGGTTATTTCCAAAGCAAAAAAATTTGCAGATACTCATGACATCAGTCTTTCACGCCTGACGGAATTTTTATATCATAAAATTACCAGCGGTCATTATCAATCGCTGGAAGAATTGCCGGTGGCAGATTGGATAAACAAATTGGCAGAGGGTGAGACAACATATCGCACCAAGGCTCGCTCAAGAAAGGCACTGAAAAATGAGTACTTCAAATCCAGGAAATGAGGATTTTTCTGGATGCAAATATACTTGTATCGGTACTTAACAAGGAGTATCCTGTTTTTTCTTATTCCTCCCGTGTGCTTGGGTTGACCGATAACACGAAATTTGCGGTCTATACTTCGCCCATTTGCCTCGCCATCGCATTCTATTTCGCTGAAAAGAAAAGTGGGACCGTTTTAGCGAAACAGAAAATGGAAATTCTTG
>JAYVRH010000551.1:0-4484 GCA_043776495.1 Cyclobacteriaceae bacterium | reverse complement strand
TTATCGATCTATCGTATTTATTACTTTGCTGGCTGTAACTTCTTGCCTGGACAATAAAGACTATACACTTGATTCGTTCGCACTCACTCCAACCATTGCACTACCCCTTGCCTTTGGCCAAATCAGTATTCTGGATCTAATCAGTGATAAGGACTCCTCGTATCTTAAGGTCTATCCAGATGGATTGCTCTACTTTGCTTATCCTCCCAAGACATTGGTTTCTCAGGATATCAAAGGGTTGTTTAAACTTCCAGACAACAATACAACGACGAGCTTCAGTCTATTGCCGGTGGTATTGCCACCTCTTACAAAAGATGTCAGGACAGATAGCATCGTCCAAATTATTGACTTAGGTCTGTCGCCGGAGCAATTGAGTGAAATTGGATTCAAAGCAGGTTCGGTAAATTATTCCGTGAGCGTATCTCCCGTCAACCTGAATCTTGGATTTGAAGTCAACCTTGTGCTCACCGATATTAAGGATAAGACGACCCAGGCGCCCATGAATATTACTGCCGCAGCAGGAGCAGGATCAAAACCTCTTCAGAACTATGTAGCCACAATGACTAAAAACAAGTTCAATGTAAAGTTGGTATTGGTGCTAAAGAAACGAACCACATCGGTATCCATCCCCATCAATTCCAAAATCAACGTTACCCTTTCTATGAAAGGAATGGATTTTAGTTATATCAAAGGATTTTTCGGCGATAAGACCACCACGCTTCCTCCTCAAACCTTTGAGATGAGTGTCTTCGAATCATCATTGAAGAAGGCAAAAGTATCGTTGGTACAGCCAGTCGTGACCTTATCAATACGTGACGATTATGGTGTGCCTTGCCAGATTATTTTTACCCAACTGGAGGCGCAGAAAACCGGTGGCTCGCTGCCCTTTCAAATTAGTCCTGCAAGTCCCCTCAGCCTGAACGTACCAACGGTATTTGGCGGTTCCGCAACAACAACCATAAGCGTATTGAATGGGAGTGAACTATTAAATTTTGCTCCAACAAACCTCGCCTACAATGCCAGTGCAAGAATTAACAAGGGTGCGACCACCGGAAACAATTTCCTTGCTGATACCAGCAAGCTACGGGTAACCATGTCTGCGGAGGTACCCCTCTATGGCAAGGCATCTGGAATTTCACTGGCTGATACGATGAGCCTGGATTTTGGAGATTTGTCAGCATCCTCAGTTATTCTTGCGTCGCTCAAAGTGAAAACAGTGAATGAAATACCTCTTGACGCAAACATCCAACTTTACCTCGCAGATAAGAATTATCACATTCTTGATTCCATTTTTGCCAGCAACCAAACTTACTTAGTAAGAGCCAGCTCTGTGACGAGTGCCGGAGATCTCGCCAAAGCAGGAACATCCAGTCTGGAACTTGAGATTTCTGCGGACAAACTCAATAAATTATTTTCCTCCAGTCATTTGATCATGAGGTCCAAATTGAACACCACCAAAGATGCGAATGGAGTACTCCTGAACGTAAAGTTCAAGTCAGCCTATAAATTGAAAATGAATGTGGGATTGAAGGCTAAACTGAACCTCTCCACCAAATGAAGAAAAGCCTACACCCTCTTCTGCTATGCGCAGGCCTCCTCACCTGCCTGGAAGCCTTCTCGCAGACGGAGAGCACTCTTTACTTCATGAACAGCATTCCACAAGTAGTGGAGGCTAACCCTGCTATTATTCCAAGGTATAAGACCTCCATTGGTCTTCCGTTCATTTCTTCTATGGGATCCGTCTACACCAACAACGGATTTTCTTACAATGACATCATCAGCAAAATTGACGGCTCCACCAAACTCGATCTTTCAAATTTAAGCAGCAGGCTGGCTGAGAAAAACTATATACAGGTAGCAGCTTTTGCAGACATATTCCGCATAGGGCTTCGCATCAGTCCGAAAGTCTACATCATGGCCAGCTCCACAGCAAAAAGCTATGAGCGAACGATGATTCCAAAAAGCCTTATCAGCTTGCTCGTGGATGGCACCGCACCGCTCGTTGGGTCCTATTCCCGATCTTCTCCTTCGGCAGAAGCCAATGCCATGTTGGTAACTTCTTTTGGCATTGCCTATCAGGTCAACGACAAGCTGACTGTGGGGGGCAGATTGAAATACTTAATTGGACAAACAAACGTGACAACGGATGCTTCCTCTCTCACTGTGCAAGTCGACGACGCTTACCAAATAACAGCCACCGGTCAGGCTACCGTGAAAACTTCCGGTATCAATAACCTTACCAGCTCCGGGTATGATGTTTCTGAACACTGGACAGATTATCTCAAGAACAATGGCTGGGGTTTGGATTTAGGTGCTACCTATAAGGCAACGGACAAACTTACTCTAGGAGCCAGTCTGACAGACATCGGCTTCATTACCTGGAAAAATAATACCTATCAATACACACTGGATCCTGCTAAAGCCACCTACACTTTTTCAGGAATAGATATAAGTAAACTGGCAAATAACAATACCGACTACCTAACCGGACAGCTTGATTCGATCAAAAATAAATTTGAGATGAAGGAAACATCAACCGGCTCCTATTCAACGATGCTGCCCGGGAAACTTTACCTCAGCGGAAAATATGAAATTTTGCAAGACCTGAGTGTGGGCTTGCTTTTCTTTAATGAAAAATATAAGGAGCGATTGTCTTCCGGTGTGACAGCGGCCGTGAACAAGAACTTTGGAAAGCTCGTGAGCACCTACCTCAGCTACACTGCTTCGAATCGTTCATATAACAACATCGGATTGGGTGTTTCTTTTAATGTGTCACCGGTACAAATTTATTTTGTGGGGGATAATATCTTTGGAGCTACGACCTCCTTGGTGAGCAACGGAAATCTGAATTCATATTTGAACAGTGCCCAGGTAGTGACTGTGCGGGCTGGACTCAATATCGTAATGGGATGGGATAAGGGGGACACGAAAAAAACGGCAAAAGGAGAAAGCGGAATACCCCGGTCCAAAACTTCCAATTCCACTATGAAAACCACCGTGGGCGGAAATCCAAATCCCAAATCATCCAAAAGTAAAAAGGTGAAGACGACGGTTGGCCCATCCCCGGATAAATCAAAAGGAAAAAATAGCCCATTTAATCTTGGCATAAAACAAAAGCCCTGACAATGAAGTCAGGGCTTTTTGATCTAATACTGATTTTTAGTCAATCAACTTCCGCAAGCTTCGCAGGCATCTGGATTGTCAAGTGAACAAGCCATATCAGCCCGTTTCTGGTCATAGGCCAAAATGGGTTGGTCCTCATATTGAATGGTTTGCTGAGCCTCCAGCACCAAGGGAGCGATGGCTCCTAGTGAAATTGTAGGTTCAATGCTCAATTCTTGGCGGGCTGCTTCCTGCGAAGGCTGCTGCATATTCGCCTTGTCAAGTGTGAACTTGATGGCATCGGCAGCCGCTGTGGAGCGCAAATAATACATACCTGTTTTCAGACCCTTTTTCCAAGCATAAAAATGCATGGAGGTAAGCTTTCCAAAATTAGGATTGGTGATGTGAATGTTCAAACTCTGCGACTGGCAGATGTAAGCACCACGGTCAGCGGACATATCAATGATCGCTTTCTGGGAAATTTCCCAAACTGTCTTATATAGATCTTTAATGTTTTGTGGAATCTCTGGAATTGATTGGATTGACCCATTGGCACCGATAAGCTTCTGACGCATGGTGTCGCTCCAAAGTCCTGCGCTCATGAGGTCCTTCATGAGGTGCTTATTCACCACAATGAATTCACCCGACAAAGTTCTGCGAGAATAAATGTTGGATGTATAGGGCTCAAAGCACTCGTTGTTTCCAAGGATTTGTGAAGTAGAAGCGGTAGGCATTGGGGCGACCAGCAAAGAGTTGCGAACACCGTATTGCTTTACGTCCCGCTTGAGTTGTTCCCAGTCCCATCGCCCTGAAGAGGGTGTCACTCCCCACATATCAAACTGAAAAATTCCTTTTGAAACAGGTGAGCCTTTGAAAGTTTCGTATGGACCAAGTGTCTTGGCAAGTTCCATAGACGCTTCCATCGCTCCAAAGTAGATGGTTTCAAAAATATCTTTGTTCAATCCTCGTGCTTCTTCGGAATCAAATGGCATGCGCAAAAGGATGAAAGCATCGGCCAATCCTTGCACCCCCAAACCGATGGGTCGGTGACGCATGTTTGATCTTTTTGCTTCCGGGATCGGATAGTAATTGACGTCAATTACTTTGTTGAGATTGCGGGTGGCCACTTTAGTGATCTCATACAATTTTTGATGATCAAACTTCCCGTCCACAATGAACTTTGGCAAAGCAATGGAAGCGAGATTGCAAACAGCGATCTCATCTTCGGATGTGTATTCAATGATTTCTGTACACAAGTTGCTGGACTTAATCGTTCCCAGGTACTTCTGGTTCGATTTCTTGTTGGCAGCATCTTTGTATAAGATGTATGGAGTTCCTGTTTCAATTTGTGATTCCAGGATTTCGAACCAGAGGTCTTGTGC
>JAYVRH010000550.1:0-16372 GCA_043776495.1 Cyclobacteriaceae bacterium | reverse complement strand
CATTGCTCATCAACTTACCGGAGTATTTTACGGTAACCTTGTTGATAAGTGTTGGTTTTGCTCCGGTGCCGACAGTAGTTACCACATAGCGCAGGCCTGAAGGGTCGGTGATTGCTTTGACTCCATCCGCTGTCAAGTACTTGTCAATGGTAGCAATGTCTTTCTCAAGCTGAACCGGGTCAACAGTCGCCATGTCTTTTATAAGCTGATCATCTGCGGACAGAGGCACCACGGTAGCAGTCTTGCTACAACCCATCAGAACCAACAGGACTAAGCCAAAGAAATTCTTTTTCATCACAATCATCATTTAAAGTCAATTAACTCCACTTCAAATATAAGATTCGCATTGGCCGGTATGTCGGGGGGATATCCATTTAAACCATAACCCAGGCTGGAGGGGATATAAAAGGTTGCTTTGCTTCCCTTGGACAATAACTGAAATCCGATTTGCCATCCCTGAATGAGGTTGGTGAGCGGAAATTCAACTGGGCTTTGGGATTGATCAAATATTAGTCCATTCTCCATCAGGCTACCTTTATAATTGACTTTTACGGTATTTGAAAGGGTTGGTTTCTCGCCCGTTGATTGCTGCGTGATGACATATCGTAGGCCACTTTTATCCTTCATTGCTATAATTTTCTTGTCCGCCAGGTATGCATCTATTGCTGTTGTATCTGCAGCCAACTGACCTTGCTGTTGTACCCTGTTCTTCTCATTCTGCGCAGCCATTATTTTTTCCTGCATCTTGTTCAAACCTTCCTGGTTTGTAATGTCATCTACCCCAAAGTAAAAAGTGAATAACCCTTCAGGCTTGATGTTGGGAGGAACTGCCCGTCCTTGGGTATTTTCAAAAAATGACTTGGCCGTAACTTTTACGATCAGGCTATCACCTTTCTTCATTACCCTGAAGATGCTTTCAATTCCTTTTTCGCTTTTGATGGCAGAAGTATCGGCCATCGGGATCACGACAGGAATTCCTCGCTTACGGGAGTCGTCCCACACGGAGTCCTTCGCGTCTTTGAAAACCATACTCATGACAAGATATTCGCCAGTCGCGGCAACATTGCCCTCGCCTTCTCGCACCACCTGAGCCTCGACTCCATTGGGTGCTTTGCGGGTTTTCGAACAGGCGCCGCAGACAATTGCTGCTGCAATTAAAACATAGGAAAGTTTCATGATCAGTTGATTGAATTTAATTTAGAACGATTTGAGTTGTGATTTGTATTCTGGAAGAATTTCTAAGAATTTCTGAAAAGTCGCGTCGAGTGAAGTATGAGAGACCCCGCCAGCTGCATTTCTATGCCCCCCACCTTTAAAGTATTTTTTTGCCAGTTCGTTTACCGAAAAATTTCCCAGAGAACGAAACGACAATTTGATTTCCTGTTTCCGGTCAACCATCAACACAGAAAGCTTGACGCCTTTTATTGATAAACCATAATTTACAAAACCTTCCGTATCACCAGTCTGAGAGCCAAATTGCTTCAGGTCGTGAGAGGTCAGTACGATGTAAGCTGTGTTGTATTCTGGCAAGACCTGCAGTTTCTGGCTGAGTACAAAGCCAGTAAGCTTCAGGCGCTCCAAAGAGTTCGTATCATAAATTTGCTTCGCCACATTGCTGGGATTAGCACCAAGCCCTGTCAATTCGGAGGCGATTAGAAATTCTGTTTGCGTTGTGTTTGAGTGTCGAAATCCGCCGGTATCCGTCATCACGCCTGCATAAAGGCAATTCGCGATATCGGCATCAATAAGTTCTTTTTCACCCAGCTGCTCAATCAGTTGAAAAATTAACCCGGCTGTGGACGCTGACTTCGGATCCCACTGTACAAATTCTGCAAAGTCTTCAGGATCAAGATGGTGATCAATAAGAACTTTTTGACCTGGCGAGCTCCTGACAGTTTCTTCTAGGCCCTCAACACGCTTTAGGCTTGAAAAATCAACGCAAAAGATAATATCTGAATTTGAAATTGCTGTTTTCGCTTTTTTCTCAGACTCCTTTGATTCAGGAGACAGAGCCAGCACGCCCTCGTTTCCGGGCATCCATGATAAAAAAGTTGGGTAATCGCTTGGGGAGACAACTGTAACGCGGTGGCCCTTCTTTTTCAAAAACCCTGCTAATCCCAGCGAAGAACCGAGCGCATCAGCATCTGGCTTGAAATGCATGATGATCACAATGTCCTTCGAGGAGCCGATGAGTGCCTGAAAAGCCTTTATATTTTCCATTAGAGGGGGCAAAAGTGAAAATAAATGCGGGCTATTGCAATGAAGCCCGGTATTCTCAAGGCCAGATACTGGATTCTTGCCTTCTTTTGATAGTTTTGCGCCCGAAAATCAAACAATCAAACCCAATAAAAATGTCGGGAAACTATACATTCACCATGATTAAGCCCGATGCCGTAAGTGCAGGAAACACAGGCGGTATCACCAAGATGATCGAAGAAGCGGGTTTCAAAATTATTGCTATGAAGAAAACACGGCTCACTGCCGAATTGGCTGGAAAGTTTTATTCAATTCACAAAGAAAGATCTTTCTACAATGAGCTTTGCTCCTACATGTCTTCAGGACCAATCGTGCCTATGTTCCTGGAAAAAGCAAATGCGGTAGAGGATTTTCGCAAATTGATTGGCGCCACAGACCCAAAGAAAGCAGCGCCAGGTACTATCCGTGCTTTGTTTGCAAAATCAATTGATGCAAATGCCATCCATGGTTCGGATTCAGATGCGAATGCTGAGATTGAGGCCAGCTTCTTTTTCTCCCAGTTCGAACGTTTTTAGAAATTTTTCTTAGAAGGGCCAATAACCCACTTACTTTATTATTGGTTTGCAAAACCTTCAGGTAACTATGATGGTTATTTTGTTTAAACGAATCGGGTATTAAACTTTTTCCTCACCATGGACATTAATCCTCACTATTCTGAAAAATTTGAATCACGCCATATTGGGCCAAGTGCTCACCAGTTGGCAGAAATGCTTGCCGTGGTCAAAGCCACATCAGTGGATGAATTAATAAGCCAAACAGTACCTGCTGCCATCCGTTTGAAAACAGCGCTGAATTTACCTGAGGCAAAATCAGAGTTTGAGTTTCTCAGGCAGTTCAAAAAGATCGTAGCAAAAAATAAGATCTTCAAATCATGCCTGGGTACCGGATATTACAACACCATCACGCCTGGGGTTATCCTCAGAAACATTCTGGAAAACCCGGGATGGTATACGGCCTACACACCCTACCAGGCCGAAATCGCTCAAGGACGACTGGAGGCATTGATCAATTTTCAAACAATGATCATGGACCTCACGGGCCTGGAAATAGCAAACGCATCTTTGCTGGATGAAGCTACTGCGGCGGCAGAGGCGATGCATTTGTTGCATGCATCTCTCAAGGGCAACAAAAAGAACGCATCAAAATTCTTTGTTGACAAAAATGTGTTTCCTCAAACAATTGATTTGCTGAAGACACGTTCTGGTCCACTCGGAATTGAATTAATCATTGGTGATTTCGAAAAAGTAGATATCACCGATGCGAATTTATTTGCAGTCTATATTCAAAATCCAAATAATGACGGCACCGTCAAGGACCACACCTCTTTTATTGAGTCAGCACACGAGAAAGAAATTTTTGTGGTCATGGGGACCGATCTCATGAGCCTCTTGCTGATGAAGTCGCCCGGTGAAATGGGAGCTGACATCGCGGTGGGCTCGTCGCAACGATTCGGAGTTCCGATGGGATTTGGCGGACCGCATGCTGCATTTTTCGCCACCCGGGATGAGTTCAAACGTCTTATGCCAGGAAGAATCATTGGCGCTTCGGTTGATGCACAGGGAAATCCCGCCTATCGCATGGCTCTTCAAACACGGGAGCAGCACATTCGAAGAGAAAAAGCCACCTCCAATATCTGCACAGCGCAGGTGTTGCTTTCTGTCATGGCAGGCATGTATGCAGTGTACCACGGCCCTGAAGGGCTGAAAAAAATTGCCGGAAGAATTCACGGGCTGGCAAAAATGCTGGAGACCGGAATAAAGGAAATGGGTCTCAAACAACTCAATGAAAATTATTTCGATACGCTGAAAATTGCGGTGGAGAATAAGAACGCAATTGAACGTGAGGCCCTCAATCATGAAATTAATTTTCGCTACTTCCAGGACGGACATATTGGGATTTCTCTGGACGAAACTACTTCCGTAGAGGATGTCAACAAGATTCTCATGATTCTTGCCTCTTCATTGAATAAGACATCTCCGGGAAGATCAACAGACACGGAAAGAATTAGTTGGCCTTCAGCGTTGGTCAGAACATCTGCTTTTCTCACACATCCCACATTCAATTCTCACCACAGCGAGCATGAGATGCTGCGCTACATCAAGAAACTGGAAAACAAAGATCTCTCGATGGTTCATTCCATGATTTCTTTGGGCTCTTGCACCATGAAGCTCAATGCAACCTCAGAGATGATTCCTGTGACATGGCCTGAACTGGGGCAAATACATCCTTTCACGCCTGCCGGCCAGACAAAAGGTTACAGCGAAATGATCTCCCATCTTGAAATCTGGCTGAAAGAAATTACAGGATTTACGGGCGTATCTCTCCAGCCCAACAGCGGCGCACAAGGCGAGTATGCAGGGCTATTGGTGATCCGTGCTTATCATCAAAGCCGTGGAGATCACCATAGGAACATTTCATTGATTCCGGCCTCCGCCCATGGCACCAACCCAGCCAGTGCCGTGATGGCAGGAATGGAGGTAGTGGTTGTGAAGTCGGACGAAGAAGGAAAGATTGACGTTGCTGATCTCAAGGCAAAAGCAGCCCAGTACAAAGACAAGCTTTCCTGTCTGATGGTGACCTATCCCTCTACCCACGGCGTATTCGAAGAGGCCATCACTGAAATTTGTGAAACGATTCACAATCACGGTGGGCTGGTGTATATGGACGGAGCCAACATGAATGCGCAGGTTGGATTGACCTCTCCTGCAAACATCGGCGCAGACGTATGCCATTTGAACTTGCATAAAACATTTTGCATCCCGCATGGAGGCGGTGGACCTGGCATGGGACCGATCTGTGTGAATGATAAGTTAAGACTTTTCCTTCCGGGTCATCCGATTATAAAAACAGGAGGCACTGATGCGATTACAGCAGTGTCGGCTGCACCCTGGGGAAGCGCAAGCATCCTTGCCATTTCATATGCTTACATCGCCATGATGGGTGGAGAAGGCCTTACGAATGCAACAAAAATCGCCATCCTCAATGCAAATTATATTAAGGAACGACTCAACGGTCATTATAAAATTCTGTATACAGGTTCACACGGCCGTTGCGCTCACGAGATGATCGTAGACTGTCGTGATTTTAAGAAATCGGGAGTGGAGGTAGAAGATATTGCCAAGCGTCTGATGGATTATGGGTTTCATGCCCCTACGGTTTCGTTCCCGGTAGCCGGCACCTTAATGATAGAACCAACCGAAAGCGAGCCAAAAGAAGAACTTGACCGCTTTTGTCAAGCCCTTATCGAAATTCGAAATGAGATTCGCGAAGTGGAAGAGGGCAAAGCCGATAAAGAAAATAATGTGTTGAAAAACGCACCGCATACAGTAGCCGTGATTACCGCGGACAACTGGACAATGCCTTACAGCCGACAAAAGGCCGCCTTCCCGCTTCCTTTTGTAAAAGAAGCTAAGTTCTGGCCTAGTGTAAGTCGCATAGACAATGCTTATGGAGATCGGAATCTGGTCTGCAGTTGTTTGCCGATGGAGGAATATCAGCAGGCTTGATCTAAGTTCAGTCTAAGCCAAAATGGTGAAGTTATCTTCAAATATAGTTTGCAAAAGAGGTCACTAAGATCACAACGGACCACCAAGGCCACGACGCCGTTTAGTTAATATTTCCCGTTGTGATCTTTGTGCTTTCTTTGTGTTCATCGTGACCTCTTCTCCGGTGGTCGACTTCGCAAGCATTAACCTTACATCGGAACGAATTTTCATAATTAATTCATGACCTTCGATCTTGAATGTTAGTCCCTTTATCAAAAACCTAATTTTATGGAAACCGAAAAAATTCTTTTCTTCAGAAACTTTCTGCTCAGAACTTTCTTTATTGGAGTTTTGATTGCTATTTTTTTTGCTTTTGTAACCTTTGGACTTTGGGATACGGTGATGCCATGGGTGGCCAATCTGTTTAGGCTTGAGTCCGGAGAAATGGGAGAACTCGTCGTTGGGTTCTTTATGAACGTGCGAATTGTGCTGGTGTTTTTTATGCTTGCTCCGGCACTTGCCTTACATTGGATGGCGAGGGGGAGGTAGCCTATTACTGTAACATGCTTAACTCACCCTTACTTCAATCCATATTGATCGATCAAATACACCAGGGCTGTCATCGAAGCAGCGCCCAACTCCAATTCCCGTTTATCTACTTTATCAAAAGTATCGGCGGAAGTATGATGGTAATTGAAGTACCGTTGTGAGTCTGGCAAATAGCCTATGAGCGCTGTGCCTTGCGGAGCAAGTGGTCCGATGTCTGCTCCACCACCCTCCTGATCAAAGTCTGAAAGACCATATTGCTCCAGCAAAGGTTTCCAACTTTGAATTTTCTTCCGCACCGATTCCGCTGCGCTAATGGTAAAACCCCTGGGTGCAAATCCCCCGCGGTCTGATTCGATCGCTGCGATATGTTTCTGCTTACCCAGAGCTGCCAGTTCAGCATATTTACGCCCACCCATCAAACCATTTTCTTCATTCATAAACATCACGGCGCGTAGGGTTCGCTTTGGTTTGTATCCCATGTTGGACAAAATTCTCAACACCTCAATGGATTGCACGCATCCGGCACCATCATCGTGCGCACCTTGGGCAAGGTCCCATGAATCAAGGTGTCCTCCGACCAATATTATTTCGTCTTTGTATTCACCACCTTTGATCTCACCGATTACATTAAAGGAAGGAGCGTCTTCAAGCGTTTCACAGTGCGACTCAATATATATTTGAAGACCTTTTTCATCTTTCAAGAGCTTGCTGACCAAATCGGCATGCTTAGTACTAATGGCAAACGCTGGGATCTTAGCCACATCGGCAGCATAGCGCATGCCACCGGTATGCGGGTAGTCTTCACTGTTTACACCCATCGAACGAACGAGTACCGCGACCGCCCCATACTTGGCGGCCTCGGAAGCTCCACCACCGCGTTGGTTCACAGCACCGCCATAAGCCAAAAAGGTGTTTATTTTAGTTGGGTCCATGGGGCGGTTGAAGAACACAATTTTTCCCTGCACATTTTTTGCGCCGAGCTGTGCGAGTTGTTCAAAATTTTGAACCTCCACAATGTTGGCGACGATTCCTTCAGGTCCTGTGGATATTGATCCGCCCAAGGCACATACATTTACCTCGACGGTTCCCATCTTCTTTGTGTTGACGATCCTGCCGATTTCTTTTTGGCCCCGTACCCAATGGGGCACCATCACCGGCTGCAACCATACTGAATCGAAACCAAAGTCTTCCATCACATGACGACTCCACTCTACTCCTGCTGCAGCTCCTTGTGAGCCGCTGAGGCGAGAACCAATTTTATTTGAGAGATAGTCAAGCATCGAATATGATTTTCCTTCCACCAAAGCTTTGTTATAAATCTGACGGATGGTGGTTTCATCTGAAGATTGTGCCAAGCATAAGTTGCTGATCCCTATCAACAAAAGTGATTTTATAATCCTCATAAAGTATAAACAGGTTTATTCAAGTAACCGAAGCCTTAAGAATAATATAATTGTCGTGGCTAATATAGAACTTTCTAACAGTGGAAATTGAAATTCGCTCATCAAACGTTAACTTCGTACATACTAAAATGAACGATGGCATTCCTATTTGAATCTTTTGAGGAGTGGAGACGTCACAGCGAAGAAAATAAACGTTCGCTGATACAGGTAGTATTGGACTACGAAGAGGAGCAAAAAGGAAGGACGGAAGTCCAAATCTGGGAAGGGTTAAGCGCCGCCTGGACAGTCATGAAAGATGCAGTTCGAACTGGCCTGGAAGAAGACATGACCTCAAGGTCGGGAATGATTAACAACGGAGCGAAGAAAGTCTATCGCTATCCAACGGCAGTCCTCTCAAGAGAATTTCAGCAACTTATTTCACGGGCCCTGGCGGCCAAGGAAGTGAATTCTTGTATGGGGCGTATTGTGGCCGCGCCCACTGCAGGTGCAAGTGGTATTATGCCAGGCGTGCTATTTACCCTTCAGGAAATCCACCAGATCCCAGACAAAAAAATTCTCGAGGCAATGTTGCTGGCAGCAGGGATTGCACTCATCATGGAACAGAAAGCATCCATTTCAGGTGCCGTTGGAGGATGCCAGGCTGAGACCGGAACAGCGGCTGCCATGGGCTCCGGAGCCATTGTCTTTTGCCTTGATGGAAATACGGATCAAATATTTAATGCCGTGGCCATTACCGTCCAATGCATGCTGGGTTTGGTGTGTGACCCGGTCGCAGGTTTGGTGGAGGTTCCTTGTGTCGTGCGCAATGCCAGTGCAGCCGCGATCGCCAACAGTTCAGCACAAATTGCGTTGGCGGATGTGAGCAGCGTGATACCCGTAGATGAAGTAATTGAAGCGATGGGAGAAATTGGCGCCAGCATGGAGACACGCTACAAAGAAACTGCCTTGGGGGGATTGGCGGCCACCCCTACAGCCCAAAGAATCGCAAAGAAGATACTGATACGTGACATTGAAATGCTTCCAGACGAAGAGTCAACATAGAAACGAGCATTGCATGTTCATCACGGATTCACAAACTCAGGCAATGCCTCTCGTCCAATAAAGTAAATGATTCCGCTGAAAATCAACGACCACGCTACCGCGCTGATGAACATGTAGAAAATAATTTTTTCTCTTGGACTTCCTGAACTTACAGCGAGCAGTGTTCCTCCAATGGGTGTCAACACCAGGGGGGTGAGAAAGGCGATGCCGGTCAAGCCGTATTTTTTCCAAACGGAAGCAAATTTTCTGCTTTTGGTTGTGAATCGTTTCCTGTCCTTAAAAAAACGACTCAGGACTTTTAGCCGGAGCCACTCACCAAAATAGGTAAATGCCAGAACCATCGACATCATTCCCACAATTGTAACCAACACGGTGGTGAGAAAGTGAAGTCTGGCAGCAAAGCCAAGGGTTGGGCCAAGAATAAACTTGATCATACTGAACAATAACACAGGTATGGCCTTCAAAAATTCTTCCGCCATGTTACTTTGCTCCAAAACTTAGATCCCCTGCGTCCCCGAGCCCTGGCACGATATAAAAATTTGAATTCAATTTTTCATCGATTGAGAACGTCCATAAAGTCGTGGGTTGCTTTATGTTTTTCTTAAGATATTTAATTCCTTCAGGGGCAGCAATCACACATGCAAAGTGTACCTGTTGTGGCTCTCCTTTTCCAGCAAGAGAAGCCATTGCCTTCACCACCGATTGGCCAGTGGCGAGCATCGGGTCCAGCAAAATAACTGTCTTCCCGGTCAATGAAGGAACAGCCAGATAATCCGTTTGGATATTAATTTCAGACTTTCCTTCCACTCGGTACGACCCAATAAAGCCGGTGTCGGCCTTGTCAAAAAATCTTTGAAAGCCCTCGAGAAAGGGCAACCCTGCACGCAGCATCGTGATCAATACTACTTCTGAAGATGACGTCTGCATCGTCTTCTTTCCCAACGATGTTATTACTTCAGTCGGCTGGTAGATCAGTTCCTTGGAAATCTCGAATGCCATTATCTCTCCCAGCCTGGATAGGTTGTGGCGGAAACGAAGCCTTTCTTTTTGAATGACTTTGCTGCGCAACTCCAAAAGAAATTGATTCGCGATTGAGTTTTGTTCTTCGAGATTCCTGACAAGCATGAAGTTTTTTGGAAAATTATGGATGTGCGAAGTACTTTAAAAGTAATAAAAAATTACTGTCGCGGGTGGATGGCCAATTCATATGCTTGACGATAATGTCTAATCAGGTTCTTCCAGTCGAAGGCCGAAGAGTAATTCTCCACATTGTTCCGCTGCATAATCCGTTCCCTTCTTGATTGCGTAAGGAACTTATGCAACGACGAGGCCAAATGTCTGGCGCTCCAGTCAAAAGTGCGCTTCCCGCGCTCAATCACAAACATTCCGTTCTTTTCATGGTCGGGAAAGTTTCGTGTAAGATAATCTCCAAACCCTGACAAGTCGCTCGTCACCGAAGGCACACCGCTGGCCATGCATTCCAAAGGTGTGTAGCCCCAAGGCTCGTAATAACTTGGAAAAACGCCAAGATGACAACCCCGTACAAATTGACTATAATCTAATCCAAACAATGGATTCGTAGAAGTAATGAAATCCGGATGGTATACTATCTTCACTTTATCTTCAGGTTTGTTGAGTAAATTTCTACGCACGAGGAACTGCAAAATATCATCGCTTTCTTCATTCACGAGTTTATGCGTCACCAACAGAGGAAGTTTGTTGCTCTTCCAGCTTTGGATGGTCCTTCGGTACCGGAGCTTCCAATAATCTTCCACAAAATCATTCAGATTGGGAAGGCGATTATCCTGCCGCGTAGTGGATGCATAGAATAATCCTTTTCCCACCTCCTGTTCGATGGCTTCGCAAGTTTGCCGTATTTCTTCCATGATGGCCCTTGACTGCAGCACTTCCGGCTTGATGCTAAAATAGTCACGCTTGGTAATGAAAAACATGACCACGGTCAAATCGGCCTTTTCGGCTTTGAGTTTTTCATTCAGATGCCAGAGTGCTTCGAGGGTTAGGTCAAAACCTTTATTCCTAAACTCATACCGGCCAGAGGTAAAAAGATAAATTGTCTTGTTTAGATCAAACGTATAGGATTGAAAAAAATGGCCCATCACAAATTCGTGAATTTCTTCTTTGTATTCGGCATGCAGGTTTTGAAATTCATGCAAGGCCTCAAACCTTTCAATGTTAAGTCCATTGGGCACAATCACATCTGGTTTCCTTTTAAGCAAGTGCTTGCACTCACGTGCAGTCACATCGCTCACCGTCGTGAATACATCACAGCTTTGGGCGCAAGCAAATTCAACGGCCTCTTCCGTAACCACACCAAATTTCTTAGCCTCCACCACATGATTGAAGAATGGAAGGTGTGCATAAAACAAAGGAGAATTAATAGCCAGATGGCGTCCAAGTTGTGTTGCATGGGTGGTGAAGATTGTCTTCACGGGCATCTTTTCCCTTTTCATATCAAGAATGGGCAGGCCGGCCATCCATTCATGGAAGTGGGCAATTACAGGTTGATCTATCCCTATGAGTTTTATGATCTCATCAAAAAATAGTTTCGTCAGATAGCCAAATGCTACAACCTGATTAATGAGCGTGTGATGATCGGGTGTGCTTATCCCGTGATTTTTCCAGAGTAGATATTTGATCACCCCAAGGGCTTTATCTTCTATCACGTTTGGATTGAGGAGCACAACACGTGGCTTCCCTGGAATCAGCCATTCGGCATAATGCACATCATAGCCCCGCTTTCGCAGGTTTGCTGCAGCTTGCCCGAAAGCATCTTCAACATCGTCGAGGGGATCCAATTCCGCCTGAATCGATTTCCCCATGTATGGGCCAACCAGACAGAAGGGGCCATTCACGTGTTCGGCCATGGCCGGAGCCTTGGAGCGGATCACGGTATAAATTCCGCCGACTTGGTTGCAAACTTCCCATGCTACCTCGACGAGCAGGGCTTTTGGAAATTCATCAGATGGCTTTGGTTGTTGTGGCATATTGAATTCTAAAAGCTACATCAGAATTTTTGGAGATCAAATTAAATTCAAGCGGTGCATCGGAATAGATTGACTCTACATGCTTTCCTCAATCGTTGTATTTTTTAAGTCAAATTGTCATAAAGTAACCAAAAGAAGCACAAAAGGCGGCCAAAATTTCCTGATTTTCCAATCTTCTTCCATTGGTTTCGATTTTGACTGTTGACAACTGGAGGATCACCAGATTATGAACTTTGAAAAATTTACAATAAAGTCCCAGGAAGCGCTTCAAAAGTCGGCTGAGATTGCTACGACCCATCAGCATCAGGCAATCGAGCCCGCACACGTCCTGAAAGCCATTCTGGACACAGATGAAAATGTGGTTAATTATCTGATCAAAAAACTAAATGTCAATCGGACCATTTTAGAAAAGAAACTCGATGAGACGCTGAATTCTTTTCCAAAAGTATCGGGGTCGCAGGCGTATCTATCAGTTACATCTAATGCGGTATTACAAAATGCTGAAAAGGAGCTCAAAGAATTTAAAGACGAATATATTTCTATTGAACATTTGCTCCTGGCACTTTTATCAACGAAGGATAAAGTTTCATCCTTCATGAAGGATACGGGCTTTATTAAGCAAGAATTAATCAAGGCGGTGAAAGAACTGCGGGGAGGGTCAAGTGTAAAGGATCCAAATGCTGAAGCAAAATATAAATCCCTTGACCGATATTCAAAAAATCTAAATGAATTGGCAAAGGCCGGCAAGATTGACCCCGTCATTGGACGCGATGAAGAAATCAGACGCGTATTGCAAATCCTGGCGCGCAGGACTAAAAACAATCCGATACTTCTGGGAGAACCCGGCGTCGGTAAAACCGCCATTGTCGAGGGCATGGCCCAGCGCATTGTAAATGGTGATGTACCCGAAAACTTAAAAGGAAAGATACTGGTGTCTCTCGATATGGGTTTGCTCGTTGCGGGTGCCAAATACAAGGGTGAGTTTGAAGAGCGATTAAAGTCAGTCATCAAGGAAGTGACGGACGCCAATGGCGAAATTATACTTTTCATAGATGAAATTCATACCCTCATTGGAGCCGGTGGCGGGGAGGGCGCGATGGATGCAGCGAATTTACTAAAGCCCGCTTTGGCCCGCGGAGAACTTCATGCCATCGGTGCCACGACCCTGAAAGAGTATCAAAAATATATTGAAAAGGATAAGGCTCTAGAGAGAAGGTTTCAGGCTGTCACGGTGGATGAACCTTCCGTGGAAGATTCCATTTCAATTCTCAGAGGCATCAAAGACAAATACGAACTTCACCATGGTGTGCGGATCAAGGACGATGCTGTCATTTCGGCTGTTGAGTTATCGCATCGTTATATTTCCGATCGATTTTTACCCGACAAGGCAATCGATTTAATGGACGAAGCTGCTTCAAAGCTCCGAATTGAAATGGATTCTGTGCCCGAAGAATTGGATGAGCTCAATCGCAAGATCATGCAACTTGAAATTGAACGCGAGGCCATTCGCAGAGAAAAAGATCGGGAAAAGGAAACCATTCTCAACAAAGAGATCGCGGAGCTTTCAGAAAAAAGAAATGATCTTAAGGCCCGCTGGGAAAGTGAAAAAGAGGTTGTACATGGGATACAAAAAGCAAATGAATCCATTGATAAACTAAAATTTGAAGCCGATACGGCAGAGAAAGCAGGTGACTATGGGAGGGTAGCCGAAATCCGGTACGGCAAAATCATAGAAGCGGAGAAGCAAATGAAAGCGCTTCAAAACAAAATGAAAGCCATGCAGGGTTCGGGTACGCTGCTGAAGGAAGAAGTGGATAGTGAAGACATTGCTGAAATCGTGGCGAAGTGGACAGGCATACCGGTGACGAGGATGCTTCAGGGTGACCGTGAGAAGCTGTTGAACCTGGAGGAAGAACTCGGTAAGCGGGTGGCCGGACAAGAAGAAGCCATTCGTGTGTTGTCAGATGCGGTTAGAAGGAGTCGCGCGGGACTTCAAGATCCAAAACGTCCTATTGGATCGTTTATCTTCATGGGCACTACCGGTGTTGGCAAAACCGAACTCTCAAAGGCATTGGCTGAGTATTTATTCAATGATGAGAATTCGATGGTGCGAATCGACATGAGTGAGTACCAGGAAAGGCACAGTGTAAGTCGCTTGATTGGCGCTCCTCCTGGTTATGTGGGGTATGATGAAGGAGGCCAACTGACGGAGGCGGTGCGCAGAAAGCCTTATTCCGTGATTTTATTGGACGAAATTGAAAAAGCAAACCCGGATGTATTCAATATCCTGTTGCAAGTGCTGGATGAAGGCCGACTGACTGATAACAAGGGTCGGGTAGCCAACTTCAAGAACACAATCATTATAATGACTACCAACATGGGTGCTCACCTCATTCAGGAAAACTTCGAAAAAATAAATGACGAAAACTATTTCGAGGTAATAGAGGAAACTAAAGAGCAGGTATTACAGTTGTTGAGG
The DNA here is from genome assembly GCA_043776495.1 of Cyclobacteriaceae bacterium. Lineage (GTDB taxonomy): Bacteria > Bacteroidota > Bacteroidia > Cytophagales > Cyclobacteriaceae > ELB16-189. The sequence continues at coordinate 2,154 of JAYVRH010000550.1, read as the reverse complement.
AAAACGGTGAAGCCCGAATTCATCAACAGAATTGATGAAATCGTCATGTTTAGGCCTTTAAGCAGGAAAGACGTCAGAAAAATCGTCAAAATTCAGGTGGAGCTGATCAAAAACAGGTTGTCAGAAGCAGGAATTAGCCTGAAGGTATCAGATGAGGCTTTGGACAGATTGTCAAAACTGGGATATGATCCTCAATTTGGCGCCAGGCCGCTTAAAAGAGTATTACAACGCGAAATTTTAAACGAACTGTCAAAACAAATTTTGGCTGGAAAAGTAAACAAAGACTCCTTGATTGATGTTAATCTGAAGAATGGCGTAGACTTTGAATTTATTAACCTGCAACCTGTAGAAACGGTATCATGAGGTCGGAATAGAGAATTGATATTGGTGAGTGAGCTTGGTCCAAATTCTTTGGGCCAGGTGGTTTTTGGGGTTGGGGCGCGGCTGAGGAGCTTGCGCCCCTCTTTTTTTGATTTAGAGGCATTTCCAGGTTTAAGAATATAAACCTAATCACCTGTCTACACCCCCTCATCAATATGAAAAACGCGCTTTAGCCGATCCTGGCCCTTGCGATCCATCAGCATTAACAAATAATTTCCATTCTCAATCATGATGCTCCCTTCGGGGTTTTTGTGCATTACCCGCTTGCCGTTCTCCACTTTCACTATGCCAATGAGCACGACATTACATTGTCTTTTCAAATCAAAGAATGCCTTCTCATAAGGCATATTGATGAGCGGATTGCCGCTGACAATCAAAAATTCCTTCATGTCATACTCGTGATCTTCATGCGCATAAGCGATGATCTCCTCGCTGAGGATGGCAACATCAGGCTCATAAATATAGCTGGCGAGAAGTTTTGATGAAATTTCATTCTTTGAAATAGCGTAAGTAACACCCGCGTTGACAAAAGTTCCTTTCAGGTTGCCATTGTCGAGGGTAACAACATAGTTCAGGTTTGCGTAATACTTTTTGATATTGATGATGTAAACAAGTTTTTCCGTGTCATCGTTGAGATTGATAAAAACCACCGAAGCTTCTTTCAGGTTTGACTTTTCGAGAAGCTCAAAATTACTGTAGTCAGAGTAAAGGGTGTAAACATTGTCGCTTGAATAAAATTCACGGATGATGTCAATGCTGCTTCGGTCTTTGGTGATGACCGCAATTTGCCTGCCCGCCGCCACAAGGTGACTGATGACCGATTGACCAAAATCGTTCCATCCAATCATCACAACATGGTTCTTAAACTGCGTACCATTCAGGCCGAGTTCTTTTTGCTCTTTGAGTGTGCTCATAAAATTTGCAATCTGTCCGATAATAAAACCATATACACCAAGACTCGACAAAAGAAAAATAAAACCTATCATCCTTCCCCAGTACGTGACAGGCAACGCATCACCATAGCCTACCGTGGTAAGGGTTTCCACAAGGTACCACATGGCATCTTGCAACGAATTGAGTTTGCCGTTGGGGACCCCTTCTTCCAACCTCAACAGTACTGCGATCAGCGAACCATAAACAACTACCAGCGTGATAATGGTAATTATAGTCCTTTGGTAATTGGGTCGCTTCATTCTAATTTAATCATGTAAAATAGTCGAAACAAATAAAATATGAAAACTGAATGATTCCATCTGCTCCAAAATATTAAGTAATTCTGCAATATAAGGGCTTTGAGTAATTTGTGAGGTAACCCTGATTGGTCTAATTTGGAAATGTATTGTGTATCATGCAAATTCTGAGAATTGGCGTAGTATTTTCACTGTTCCTAGCAACCGCTACCATCACTTTTGGCCAGGAATGGAGAGAGGTATTTCAGAAGGCCAGTTCATTTTATGAAAAAGATGAGCTGGAACAAGCCTATCAAGCGTCTCATCAAGCCCTTGAATCATTCATTAAGGAAGGTGGCGCGGCCAACGAAAACCACGCGGCGATATTAAGACTGCTGGCCAATATCTGCTTTTCACAAGATAAACTTCAAGAAGGATTGGAATACGCCCAAAAGGAAATTGCAATCCGCGAACTCAAAAAAGACACCGTCCTGGCGGCAGCCCTTTCCAATGTGGCACAATTTCATCAGCAGTTGGGCAGTTACGAGAAGGCCATTGAAGCGCTGGCCAGGTCACTTGAAATCCTCCTCGACTTTTACAAACC
>JAYVRH010000549.1:0-16401 GCA_043776495.1 Cyclobacteriaceae bacterium | reverse complement strand
TTGAGCTTTGTAAAGCTCAGGCTAATTTCAACAGGAAATTCTGAGCCATCGAGCCGAAGGGCTAGAAGGTCCCGGCCGATACCCATTCTTCTGGGTATCGGATGCTCATTGAATTGTTTGCGGAAATTCATGTGCCTACCTCGATAGCGTTCTGGAAGCAGTGCCTCGAGACTTAGGCCGATTAAAGTCGAGGGGGCATAGCCAAACATTTTTTCAGATGCGGGATTTGCTAACAGGATTTTGCCATTCTCACCAATCATAATGATACCTTCCGCAGAAGTGTGGAAGATTTCACGAATGGTGTCACTTAAAACGAAGGATATTTCCATTGGTTTTTCCCCGGACATTCTCGGAAAATATTAATTTCGATCGGCCTAAGATATGGCAAAAAGTCATTTTGTCAGCCATCATTTCTTAATGATCCCGCGACTTTTGGGAACACTTGAAGAGAAATGATGAAAATCATCTTTTGGGCTGACAAAACTGATCGTTTTGGAGGTTTTGAGAGGAGTACGTTTGGGGGTTAAGTAATATCAATTTGATCCAGCGTTCATGAACCGAAAAACAATCCTGTGCGCAATTGATTTCTCGGAATCATCATTGCAAACTCTGAAGTGGGCATTGGCAATCGGCCAGCAGACCCAGGCCCATGTAACAGTCTTGTACTGTTATAGGTTAATTGCAGAAAATAATGATGGGGAGATGATTGACTTGAAGAAAAACATGGAGAATGAAGCACTAAAGAAATTCAATCAAATTGAAAAGAAGCTGAAAAAGGCCGAACTGGGGTCCTACCAGTTTATTACTGAGGTAGGCTTCTTCCCTCACCGGATAGAAATGTTTATTCGTAAGAGCCCTGTCAGCTTATTGGTAATGGAAAATTCAATCGTCCAAAATTTTGATGAGTATAAAAAGCTCAGCTTTGATGATTTTCTAAATAATAGCGGGGTCCCGGTTCTAATTGTGCCGTCTTCCAAAGATCTTGTTAGTGCATAAATATCTTTAGGCACTCCGTATTCATTAATTGAACATTTGGGTATCTCTACAGAAAATAACTATCGAATTAGTTTTCTAACGCAACCGGATTTTCGTTGAATGGATAAGAAGTTTCATTAAAGTAAGTTACCTTGGAGTTGACTCAAATATCATCAGCAATCAGGTAATTGCCGGCTGCGATAAAAAAAGCGGATAAATATGAAACACTCTTTTTTTCTGGCGACCTTCCTCATGGCAAGCTTTACACTATCTGCCCAAAAAGCAATTTCCCTTTACGAGGGTGAGATACCTAACAGCAAACCAACTCCTGACGAAGAAAAATTTGAAATGGATGGAATGGTCCGCATCAGTAAAATTTCGAGACCGACCTTAAGCATCTTCTTGCCAGCGGAGGGAATGTCCACCGGTACGGCCGTGATCATTTGCCCCGGAGGAGGGTATTGGATTAACGCAATCAGTCATGAGGGAACCGATGTGGCAAAGAAGTTCAATGAAATGGGCATTGCTGCTTTTGTTTTGAAATACCGTATACCCAATGATGCGACCATGATCAATCGGGAGATTGGCCCCTTGCAAGATGCGCAGCAAGCGATCAAATTGGTGAGGCAGCATGCCAAAGAATGGAAGGTCAATCCAAATCAAATTGGAATCATGGGTTTTTCTGCCGGAGGTCATCTGGCATCAACCGCTGGGACACATTTCAATAGTGCGGTCATTGAGAATCCCACAAACATTAGTTTACGACCGGACTTCATGATCCTGATCTATCCCGTGATTAGCTTTCAGGATAGCATTGGCCACATCGGCTCAAGAGATCAATTGATTGGTAAAAAACCAACGGTAGAGAAGATTAATTTCTATTCAAGTGAACTGCATGTGACTAAAAATACTCCACCGACTTTTTTAGTGCATGCCAGTGACGACGATGGAGTAAAGTCTGAGAATAGCATTGTTTTCTACCAGCAACTGATTAGAAATCATGTCCCCGCTGAAATGCACCTTTACCAGGAGGGTGGTCATGGTTTTGGATTGAATAATAAGACAACGAAAGACAATTGGATGGAACGTTGTGAGGCCTGGCTGTTGATGAATGGATGGTTGGGGAGTGCACGGAAGTAGTTGCCTAATGGTTGATTAAAATTCCATTGCAATGACCATATCTATTCTGGCTCCTTTAGGAGCCCCCTAAGAGTAGCCAAATTGTAATTTACACTTACAATTTGTCCAAATTGTTATTATCTTTATCTCATGATTCCGAGACTTCTTGAACGCCAGGTGAGGCATGCAGCACGTCATTTTCCTATTGTCAGTGTAATGGGGCCACGGCAATCAGGGAAAACAACCCTCGTGCGCACCGCCTTCCCCAAAGCGGACTATGTAAGTTTTGAAGACCCTGACATCAGACGTAGTGTGGAGTTGGATGCGCGCGGCTTCTTAAGCTCTTTTCATAAGATGCTTATCATTGACGAAGCACAACGAATACCTGAAGTATTCTCCTACATTCAGGCCATAGTTGACAATCGAGGAAGGAATGGCCAATTCATTTTTACCGGTTTGCAAAATTACCAGCTTCATGAGAAAATTACTCAATCGCTTGCTGGCCGGGTAGCGCTGTTAAGACTGCTGCCATTGTCATTGAACGAGCTAAGGTTGACACAATCAACAGCGGGCCACGTAGAAAACCTCATGCAAAAAGGCTTTTACCCTGCATTGTGGAAACAAAGATCAAATGTTTCACTGTTTTATTCGAGTTACGTGAATACCTACCTGGAGCGAGACGTGCGGCAAATTCAAAATATTGGTAACCTTTCCACTTTTCAAAATTTTTTGAGACTATGTGCCGGCAGGACAGGGCAAATTGTTAACCTGAGTGCTCTTGGAAACGACTGTGGTGTTAGTCATAATACCGCCAAAGCGTGGCTTAGTATTTTAGAGTCCTCTTTCATCGTTCAACTACTCCAGCCTTATTTCGAAAATTATAACAAGCGGATTGTAAAAAGTCCCAAGCTTTACTTTTGTGATACCGGGTTGCTGTGTTATTTACTGGGTATAAATAAAGCAAAGCAGATTCAAGGCCATTATATGAAAGGTCAGTTGGTAGAAAATTTTGTGTTTTGTGAATTGCTGAAACAATCTTTTAATAAACTAAGTTTTAACAACTTCTATTACTGGCGTGACAAAACGGGCAATGAAGTTGATTTTTTGGTACCCACTGCCGGAACCAAAAAGCTGATTGAAGTAAAGGCAGGAAAAACAATCAACCCTGATTATTTTAAAGGCCTGGATTACTTCAGAAGGATTCATAAAGGGAAGGATAAAATACATCCGTTTCTTGTATATGGTGGGGCACAAGAATTCGACCATATGAAAACGAGCGTGGTTCATTGGGCTAATGCCGCCAAAATAGTCTAATGGAAAATCGATTGACCTATATCCTCTAATAATCAACCTCAAAGACCGTGCGGTGCATAATCAGTTGCCATTGTTGTTCTTTCCTTACGAAGACCCTTACATATTTAATCATATACTTCCGGTCGGCCTTGTCCGTTTTTCGCGTAACCGTGATCTTGCCATTCGTGATTCCTATTTTATCATGGATTTCCACCTCCACAGAATCGACTACCCGTGAAATATATTTTCCTTTCGCTTCCCCCACAGCCTTTATCCAGGAAGACTTTGAATCCACCAACCCTGTGCCGTGCTTAAATCTGAAATCCTCTGCATAGGCTTTCTCAAGAAAAGCAATGTTGGTAGCCACCACGGCTTTTTCAATTTCCTTTTCGAAGCTGAGCAATTCAGCCTCCTGCCCAACCGCCCTCACTGAATTAAACGTTAATAATATAAATAGAAAGCTGTAAGATGTCTTAGTCATGGTTGTTATAGGTATATGGATTGATTTGATCTTTTCGCTTATAGAATAGTTCTTAAATAGGCGGCACTTTCTTTCAGCATCGGCATATTCATTTCTACGAAGTAATTTTTTACACCACTGGCCTTAGCAGCCTCAAAGAATTCTTTCCAGTCAACTTTTCCTTTTCCAAGAGGAACTTGTTCCTGACCAACACCTGACCAGTCATACAAATGGGCTGAAATGAATCTTCCTGGATATTTTCTGAAATAATCGGCTGCTTTATAACCTGCGATCACAACCCATACCTGAAATTGCATTTTGATGAGTGCAGGATCCAATTGATCAAGCAACACATCATAAATCAATTGACCATCAATTTTTTCAAATTCGGTGTTGTGATTGTGAAAGCACATCTGCATTCCCAATTTAGCGGACTGTTCACCTATTTTGTTCAGTTCAATGGCGGCATTCTTCCAATCAGCCATCGTAGGCTTTCCCTGCAACCCGAAGGAAGCGACGACCATTTGGGTAAGTCCTAATTCCTTTGCAAAATCGACCCGTGCCTGAAGATTATTCTTCAATTCCTCAAACTGAAAATGGCAACTGACGCATGTCATCCCCGCATCGTTAATGATTCGCTTCAACTCGGTTGCTGTGAGGTTTTGCAGCGATCCAAAACCACTTTTGGAGTAACCTGGCGGTGAACACATTTCTATGCTGTTATATCCAAGGTCAGTCATCATTTTTAAGGACCCTGGAAAATCTTTTCCAATTTCCTCTCGGATGATCCAGCTTTGGAATCCAATGGTTTTTGTTTTGTCCGCGGCATTCAGGAATTCGGGAACGAGCATGGACGCCCCCACAAGGCCCACTGCACTCTTAGAAATAAATGATCTCCTCGTGAGGAAATCTAATTTTGTTTTCTTGGTCATGTTTGTGTCAGAGTTAGATTTCCCAACCCTTTCGGTATTCACGTGAAAGGTATTTGTTCGCTTCTTCAATATTCGTGATTTTCATGGATGCCGCATCATAATACAAAGTCTTACCAGTGCGAAGGGCGGCGGCATATAAGTTGATAGCTTCTGTGATAGGCCATGCATCCCTCAAGCTTCCAGGGCACTGAGTTCCGGCGAGACATCCTTCGATGAATTTCTTGGCCTTGTATTCATCGGATCCATCCCTCGGTGTCTCTTTCTTTTCACCCACCATTTTACCTGAAATGACCTGAGGATTTTGAAGCTGGAAGCCTGAAAGAATTTTTCCTTGATCGCCCACAAACATCATTCCTTCTGCAGGCATCTCTTTGCTTTGTTTGTAGAGTTCTTCTGGCACCGGCGGTCTCATGCCACCATCGTACCAGCATAAATCAATCGCTGGCCTTGAACCTTTGGCCGGATATTTAAATCTCATCGAGCTCGCCATCGGGAAAGCAAAATCATTCTTAACCCTGAAGGGTGTTACATCATTGAATCCGCACACGTGGCTAAGGTTGGGCTCAACGATGGTTGGGCTCTCCAACTGAAGGGCATTGAAAACGGACCACAAACTATAGTGTCCCATGTCGGCCATGGATCCTCCGCCGAAATCATACCACCCTCTGAAAACCATGTTTGTATAGTTGGGGTGATAAGGCCTATCGCTTTCAGGTCCCAACCATAAATCCCAGTCAAGTCCGTTGGGAATGGCCTGCTTGTCGGTAGGCAGGGTGGCATATTGCGGCCAGACGGGTCGGTTTGTCCAGTTGTGAACTTCTTTCAAAGTTCCAATGGCCCCATTGTTGATCCATTGCATCACTGTTTCCATAGAGCCATTCGTATCCCATGCAATCAGATGTGTTGTCGATTTTGATTTTTTGGCCATGTCAATCAAAAGCTTGCCTTCCACCAGCCTGTTGGATACGGGCTTGTGCATGGTGACATGCTTGCCGCGTTTCAAAGCTGTCATCGCGATGAGTCCGTGCAAGTGATCAGGCGTCATGATCTTGACGGCATCAAGATCTTTTTCTTTCTCAAACATCTCGCGGTAGTCGGCATAAGCAGCAACGCTTTTGAATTTCTCTGTACCTCTTGAACTTGCATAATAAGTGTCAATGATTTCTTTTGCATTGTCCCTTCCGCCTGGGATCAAATTATTTCCCCCTGGATTCCAGTCTGGATTCTGAATAACTTTTCTCACTTCATTTCGGAGCGATTCTTTTCCCCAATCGCGATAGCCTGTGGCTTCTTTGTTAGGGTCGCAAACGGCAACAATTTGGACCTGAGGTGCCTTTAGAAGCGGAAGCATTTCACGTAGCCCTTGTGTGCCGACGCCAATATATGCGAGCGCGATTTTATCACTTGGCGGAATGAAGTCCACCCCTCCCAGCACATTCCGTGGAACGATGGTGAATGAAAGGGCAGCGGAGGCCATCCCACCAATAAATTTTCTACGGTTGATGGAGGTTGATTCCTTCTTTTTGTTTTGCATAATGAGATAAGTTGAGGTGTTCCGGAATTTGAAATGAGAAATTAGCTGTTGGTTTTAAGTCATAAGCAATCTACTCATTAATGATATAAAATACCACGACATTTATTTTAATGGTACTAATCCTACTTTGCTATGGTTTGTACAACCAGACCTATAGGAGTTCGACACCCTTCGGGGTCGACTGGAAATGGTCGCATACCTTGTTCTATAAACGTTCAATCCCTTGAGGATTGATTGGTCCCTGCTTACTGACTCGGAAGGGGTCAAACATTAGAGTTGTGGATCTGATCATGCTTGGATAAACATCACAAATCAGGACTAAGCAGTTTTATTATTTCTGCCTGGGTTAAAACCAAAATGTCCACGTCTGATGATAACCATGGGTTTAAGCACTACCGTTGGTACACATCTTTGGGTCGGCTCAACCTTATTAGCTTAGTAAAAACGGATAATTCAAAGGTATTTGACCTTATTACCTCCTATGATGACGTGAGAAGGTAAGGTAATAAGGTTTAGAATAGTAGTTGTGCATGAGTTACTAAGGTAATATGGTTTGATTTGCAGCTTAAACTTGGATTTAACAAAATTGGTCAGCGTTTTCCATAAACTTGTGTCCTAACGGTGGGGTTTATGCCAAAGTTATATTTTAATAATATTAAAGGGTATATCGGGTTTTAAATAGCAACGAGATTCGGGAAACTGATTTCTAAGAAGAAAGACATCTCCACAATGTATCTATGGATCGCTACCTTCAAACATTTATTGATTCATATACGGGTTATGCCCGTTACCTCTACCGTGAAATCGCCATTCCTTCATGGCACAATTACTTCTATTGGCTGATCGGAATTTCGCTGTTCTTCTTCACATTGGAGTGGTTCTTCTCCTGGCGTAAGGACCAGCCTAAAATCAGACAGGACTTCTGGCTGGATGGCTTTTATATGTTTTTTAATTTCTTTCTTTTTTCTTTGATTGGTTACAATGCAATCTCCTCTGTGTTCGTGCAAGCATTCAACGAGCTTTTGGCGAGCGTCGGCATCACAAATATGGCGGCGATCAGGATTGGGTCGTGGCCCATTTGGTCTCAGCTCTTAACACTTTTTGTCCTTCGTGATTTCATCCATTGGAATGTTCACAGGTTGCTCCATCGGGTTCCTTTTCTTTGGGAGTTTCATAAAGTGCACCATTCTGTAAAACAGATGGGATTCGCTGCGCACCTGCGCTATCATTGGATGGAGAACATCGTCTACAGAATGATTGAATATATCCCGTTGGGAATGATTGGATTCGGTATTCAGGATTTCTTCTTCGTTCACATCATCGCTCTCAGCATTGGGCACTTTAATCACTCCAATATTCGCGTTTCGTTGGGCCCGTTAAGATACCTGTTCAACAATCCGCAAATGCACACCTGGCATCATGCGAAGACCTGGCCAGCACAATATAAGTATGGAGTCAATTTTGGCATTAGCCTCAGCTTGTGGGACTATCTTTTCGGAACAGTTCATATGACCACGGATCTGAAGGATATTGAATTGGGCTTCCCGGGCGATGAAACATTTCCAAGATCATTTACAAAGCAATTGACTTACGGAATAAAAAAGAAGCTCCCAGATTCTCCTATTTAAGACCCAAACCCACCCGCCTGCCAGGTAAATAGACTTGTTAAATTTCTAAAGAGCAAATAGCGTTATTGTTTGGCAAAGGGCGAAGTACCATAACCGAACATGTTGCTAATATTTTTAAGGAAGGAGAACTAGAAGAGCTACTGGTATGTCAGGATTTCCGACAGACCAGTCAACATGGTGCTTATTATTGCAGAAAACAGTTTAAGAGTATGTTGTAAATCATCAAGAGGATAATGGAACGTAACCAAATCACAACACAGAAAGAAAAGCGGCATCAAAAACGATCCTAACGATTGGGCAAAAGAAGTAGGCAATCCAAAATACATTTTAGATTTACTTTTAAAAATAATAAACGTGAGTGTGCAAACGGTGGAGATTGTGGAGGGGCTGCCGAAGGTGACGTTTGAGTAACTTCCTTGGGCGAGGAGAACTTTTAGCTTTTCTTTAAAATCAGTACCTTTAATTGCTGATAGTAATTTTATGAGCTTAAAAGAGAAAATCAACCAACGCATTGATAGCCTTGCAGAAAACAAGCAGCAAGTGGTGCTTGATTTTATTGAAACTCTTTTTCAAGAAAAGCCGAAAGCGGATGCCCAAAAAGAAAATATGGAATGGAATCAATTTTCCCTTAACCAGGCTATGGAAGGAATCACTGAAGAACCGGAAGTAGAATACACCCTTGCTGATTTAAAAGAAAGATGGCAGTGATCCAAAGCGGCCAAGTGGTACTCTTTAGATTTCCTCAAACTGATTTAAAATCTGAAAGCATTATTCGCGTATCAAGAATTGCCATTGTGAATGAAAATATATTTTCAGGAGCTATCGGACATATAGAAAGAATAAAACAGAATTTGGTAAAATGGATTTACCCTATTGTCTAATAACTTTTAGCGACAATGAGCATGGCAAGGCCCAGAAAATAGAACACAAACATGGCGAGCAATAATTTATTGGTGCTCACGGGAGCATTCTTGAATTCCTTCCAAATAAATACTCCCCAGAACGCTGCTACCATTGTCGCACCCTGGCCAAGGCCGTAAGAAATAGAAGGGCCTGCCTGACCTGCTGCCAGTGTCATGAGAGAAAATCCTGCGCACCAGATCATCCCTCCCAATATTCCCATCAGGTGGTCTTTGGAAGATCCAATGGTGAAATAGTCAGAGAAGGAGAGGGCCAATCCATTAAGAGGCTTACGCATAAGATAATAATTCCATAGAAATGAGGAAATCAATAATCCGATGGAAAACAAAACGATGGCGGTATAGGGAGTCAACTTTCCGACTTCTGGATTGACAAGATCTGAAGAGATCGATGTGACCAGTATCGGATAAAAGAATCCCATCAACAGTCCGACGAGAATGGAAATCACAATCCCTTTGCTTACTGACTTCTGTCCGTCGGTGGGTATGGTACTATAAGCAATACCATCAACGACGATGGCAATGCTGACCAGTATGAGTCCGCCAAACAGTAGCCAGGGATTGCCAACAGGATTTGAAATATATCCTGATATCACACCAATCACCAATGCAAGTCCGATGCCAATGGGAAAGGCAATGGCCATTCCAGCGATGTCAATCGCGGCCACTAATAAAACGTTGGCCAAATTAAAGACTGCCCCCGCGAGAAGAGCGGCCCCTAAATTGCTAGCACTGGCAAGCGAGAGATCGTCCATGAATGATCGCCCTTCAGAACCTGTACTTCCAAGTGAAAAGGCGAGTAGAATTGAGAAAATGAGCACGCCAATGGCATAGTCCCAATAGTATAATTGAAAGCGCCAGTTCTTGCCTGTCAATTTCATGGTGTTGGCCCATGAGCCCCAGCAAATCATCGTGATCAGGCACATGATTACTGCTGTTGAATATGATTCAATGATTAACATAGTTTTTCAGGATGCATGAAGATAAGTGGATTTTGTGAATTCTGATGCTTGCGAAATTTGGAATTTACTGTGAAGAGTAATCTTCTGATCGCAGGATTTGCCTTCCACTTCCATATCGATTAACTTAAGAACCATCCAGCCGCCATCAAATATGAAAGCAATGAAAAATTCCAATTTGACCGTTAATAGTTTAGAACAACCTGAGGGCGGCAATATGTCCCGGCGAAAATGGCTGACGAGGATGGGCATGGGCATGGTGCCGTTGACAACCATGATGTCCAGCCCTTCTGAATGGATGCAGGTTGAATCAATAAATGCAACGAACTCATTGCCTGCTAAAAAACGCTTTGAGGTAAAGGGAACGTTCATTAATGCCGCGTTCACCCATCCCATGAGTACTGCAACTGCCCAGGCAGTACAAGCCTATATTAGAAGGAGACAGGACAATAATGATGCAGCGGACATGCAGATGAATGCAAATCGCAGGGAAGTAAAAGAACTGTTTGCAAAACTGATTAATGCCAGGCCGGAGGAAATTGCCTGGGTTCCCAGCACGATGGTGGGTGAAAATCTTATTGTATCCGGGCTGGGCCTCCCGGGAAGTTCATCACGTATCGTGACGGACATGCTGCACTTTGACGGGTCTCTGTATCTCTATGGTCAACTGGCAAAGCAGGGATTGGATGTTCATGTGATCCGTCCACATGAGAACAGGATCGATCTGAAGGATATGGATGCGGCCATTACGCCGGGCACCAAGCTTTTAGCGTTGTCACTGGTATCGACAGTAAATGGATTTCAACATGACTTGAAAGCAGTATGCGACATGGCACATTCACGCGGCGCACTCGTCTTTGCCGATATTATTCAAGCTGCTGGTGCGGTGCCCATAGATGTGCGGACCAGTGGCGTAGATTTTTGTGCTTGCGCCAGTTATAAATGGCTGATGGGAGATTTTGGGGCCGGCTTTCTTTATGTGCGGGAAGACAGACTGGATCAACTTAAACGCTCCCAGTTTGGATATCGCCAAATAGAAAGTTTTACATCCCACACCTTCCCTTACGATGCGCCTGCTAATGCGCCGTATGAATGGGTATCAAAAAATGATGCTGGAGGCCATTTTCAAGTTGGCACGTACGCCAGCGGAGCCATTGCTGCACTTCGGGACTCACTGAGTTATTTATTGGAAACGGGAGTCCAACGAATTCAAGAATACAGACAGCCCTTGCTGCGACAACTGCAGAAAGAACTGCCAAAGTTGGGATATGCGCCAATGACACCAATTGATTCAATTTCCCCTATTGTGAGTTTTGCTTTCAAAGATGCCGTCAGGATTCTGAAGCCTCGATTAGACCTGGCCGACATTAATATTTCAGTCTATGAAAATAGATTGAGAATATCACCGTCAGTCTATAACGATATGACCGACATTAACCGATTGATTGAAGTATTATCTTGATGTTTAGCCATCGATTCGCTCGATAATTTTGACCTACAGAATAAAGCCAGGCGCTTGATAAGCCCTGGCTTCAGTTATTTCGTGGATGAATTCTGTCGATTCGAAAGTCATTTATTCGAAAAATGGCACCCCTGGCGTGGCATACTTGCGCATTCCCTCCTGATTGATCTCTACACCAATGCCGGGTTTATTGGAGAGGGTGATGAAACCGTTCTCCACCTGAGGCCCATCAAAAGTGATAATCTCCTTAAACATGGGATCTTTATGGAAATAGATCTGCCATTCGAGAATCAGGAAATTTGGAACAGAGGCACATACATGGCATGATGCCATAGCTCCCAAATAGGAGGCAACCATGTGTGGTGCAAAAGGAACGTAATAAAGATTCGAAAGATTGGCAATGCGTTGTGATTCTCCGAGGCCACCGCACTTTTGGAGGTCGGGCATGATAATATCAACCGCACCGATCTCGAGCAATCTCCTGAACCCATGGGCGAGATAAAGATTTTCGCCTGCACAAATTGGAACTCTGGACTCATCGGTGATAAGCTTATAAGCCTCTGCACTTTCTGCTGGTATAGGTTCCTCCAGCCACAGGAGGTTAAACGGTTCAAGACGTTTGGCTACCTGATGTCCCGTTGGTGCATCATAACGGCCGTGCATATCGATACAGATGTCAAGGATCGGCCCCGCTGCCTCACGGGCGGCAGCCACACAATCAACCATTCGCTGCAACTCTGCAGGGCTGGCTGTCCAGTTATAATGGTCGTATTTATTCGGATCAGTTTGTTGATCGAGGTCAAATTTCATGGCGTTGAACCCCATGCCCTTTGCTTCCGTGGCAGCGGCGGCAAAATCTTTTGGACCTGGTAATCTCCCTCCGGTGTTAATAGCAGTATCGCAATAGACCCTTATCTTATCACGAAACTTTCCGCCTAAGAGTTGATATACCGGCAGTCCCAAAGCTTTTCCGGCAAGGTCCCACAGGGCCGCCTCCACCGCCGAAAGTACTGCGACATACATACCTGACTGGGCGCCTTCAAAAAAGCCGTCTCTTCTCAAATCTTCAAACAAACGATGCACATTCAACGGGTTTTTCCCAATGAGGCGATCGCCCATCATTTTTACCAGATGATAGGTCCCGGGTGTTGCATCTACGCCTTCACCGTGTCCTACGATATCCTGGTTGGAATATATTTTCACAAATAACGAATGTCCGTTCCTGATGTATCCGCATTTGATGCCTGTAATTTTCAGATCGGAAGGGATGGACGACAAGGGTGTCTTGTCAATCGCATTTTCGAAACCACTTCCAAAAGTTGCCAATGGAGCAAGCGCTCCTGCTGTGAATGAACTCTTCAAAAATGAACGTCTTGTTGAATTAGTCATGGTATATGGCTTTATGGAAAAAATTGAAAGCGATTATTCAAAAAATGGTACTCCGGGTGTCGCATATTTACGCATGCCCTCCTGATTAATTTCCACACCAATGCCCGGCTTATTGGAAAGCGTGATGAAACTATTTTCAACCTGAGGGCCATCAAACGTAATGATCTCCTTAAACATGGGGTCTTTGTGGAAATAGATCTGCCATTCGAGAATGAGGAAATTAGGAACCGAGGCGCACACGTGGCATGACGCCATTGCACCCAAATAGGAAGCAACCATGTGTGGCGCAAACGGAACGTAATAAAGATTAGAGAGATTGGCAATGCGTTGCCCTTCTCCAAGGCCCCCGCACTTTTGAAGGTCGGGCATGATGATATCAACAGCACCAATTTCAAGCAACCTTCTGAATCCATGAGCGAGATAATGATTTTCCCCGGCGCAAATCGGTGTGCTGGTGGAATCAGTGATCGATTTGTAAGCTTCGGGATTTTCCGCAGGAATGGGTTCTTCCAACCACATGAGATTCAGAGGCTCAAGACGTTTGGCAACGGCATGTCCTGTGGGGGCATCATAGCGACCGTGCATGTCTACGCAGATGTCAATGTTTGGTCCCACCGCCTGACGGGCCGCAGCGATCTGATCGTACATTCTTTGTAATTCAGCCGGACTTGCCGTCCAATTATATTTGTCATATTTATTAGGATCATCCGCCTGGTCCAGGTCGAACTTGATGGCATTGAACCCCATCTTCTTCGCTTCCAGCGCAGCATCAGCAAAATCTTTTGGTACAGGAAGCCTGCTTTGATAAAGAGCCGTGTCGCAGTAGACCCTGATCTTGTCGCGGAATTTTCCGCCCAGCAGTTGATACACCGGTAACCCTAGCGCTTTTCCAGCAAGGTCCCACAGTGCAGTCTCAACAGCGGTTAGCACGGATACAAACATCCCGGATTGCGCACCTTCAAAAAAGCCAGCCCTGCGCACATCTTCAAAAAGGCGATGAACATTGAGAGGACTTTTCCCCACCAGCCGGGTTTCAAAAAGCTTTACCAGGTGATAAGTACCGGGTGTAGCATCAACACCTTCACCATGCCCTACAATATCCTGATTGGAAAATATTTTTACAAAAAGAGAATGGCCTCCGCGAATGAATCCACATTTAATCGCTGTGATTTTCAGATCTGATGGAATGGAAGACAGAGATGTCTTGTCGATTGCATTCTCATACCCTTTTCCGAATGATGCCATCGGTGTGAGGATTCCTGCCGTGGCTCCAGCGGCCAATGCATTTTTAAAAAATGAGCGTCTGTTGGTTGACTTTGTCATGTTGGGTCGGTTTAAGTTTATTTTACCATGTGCGGGTTTTCAGGAACTCCTGAATTTGTTCTTTGGGAACGGGGAGTTCGCTCAGATGGTCATTGAGCCACTTTGAGAAATCTTTTTCAATATCATCAGACCATTTGTTGTCTATCTGAGCAGCGGTGTATTTTTTCTCCCTTATTCTGAGATGTCCAAACATATCGCGAAGCCTTACAATTTCAGATGTCTTCACGACTTTTTCTGCGAGGTGTGGTGGAATAAAAATGACACCACCATCACGACCCAATACCACGTCGCCTGGCATGGCGGTGGCGTGCCCGATTCGAGTTGGTTGATTGATGCCCACCAGGGTAGTATTCAAATCTCCGTCAGGATTGTTGAGGTGATGCGATGGATGATAGGTCCGAAAAAGAGATGTGAAAGATTTAAATTCCTTTAAACCATTGATATCGCGGATGGCTCCATCATAAACAATCCCGTTTCCGGAATTGGTCAATATCGCTTGTCCGACGTTGTCGCCGATGGTTGGTCCATCTTCGTGTGCGCCGAACTGATCCACCACATACACATCACCCTGCACCAGCAAAGCAACCGTCCATGCGTTTTGTGATTTTATCCTTCCATCTTTTGTGTGGCCCCGATCATCGATGGCTCGATGAATATCTGGGCGGCCTGGCATAAAGATCGCTGTGACTGCTCTACCGACCAAAACACTATCTGGATTGATCATCTGCCAGCCGTCGTCGTATTGATGTTTATAGTTATCTCCTTTTAATACGGCCCAGGCTTCCTCCAGGGTCACGAGCTTCATGCGCTTCAGAATTGCGTCAGGAACTTTAGGGCGCCCGTCAGCAAAGCGTTCGCCTTTCCATTCGGGTGTTAAGAAAACAAGTTCGGCCTTAGAGATTTGTTGTCCCTGCACTCTTTGAAACGAGGTGAGCAGGATGACAATAAAAATAATTCGCTTTGTTGTGTTCATGGTTGTAATCGTTTAAAAAACTAAAATTCATTAGGGTATTTCTAACTTTGAGTGCTAATTTCATTCGGAGGCCTTCGATGCCAGTATGAAGCAAGGATAGAGCCGGTGATGTTCATCAGGGGACCAAAGACAGCCGCTGCCAATCCAACGGTAGCAATCTTACCCATTTCCTTTGCGATCCCAGATGCGAGCCCGCCATTTTGCATTCCTACTTCAATCGCAACCGTTCTGCAATCACGTTCCTCCATTTTAAACAATCGAGCAGACCAATACCCGATCGTATATCCAGCAAGATTGTGAATCAGCACCAAACCAATTAAGAGGAAACCAATCGCGAGGAGGCTGTCCCTTCCGGCCGCCGTGATAATGACAATGATAAAACCAATCCCAAACATGGAGACCAAAGGCATGGCTGCATCCAGCCACTGCGATTTGCCCTTCAATAATTTGTTGAACAGCAGTCCTGCGCCAATGGGGATAATCACCATTTTTGAGATGTCCCACATCATCTTCACCATGTCTATTTCAATGAATGTTCCTGCCAACAACTTCATCAATAGAGGAGTAAGGAGGGGTGCCAATAGTGTCGTAATGGAAGTGATGGTAATCGAGAGGGCAAGATTGGCTTTCGCCAGATAGTTCATGACGTTAGAAGCAAGACCACTGGGAGAACAGCCAATAAGAATAATCCCGGCGGCGATCTCAGGCTCAAATCCACTCACATTGGCCAGCATGAAACCCAGCGTGGGCATGATGACGAACTGGGCAGCGACACCGATGAAAACAGCTCTGGGCGCCTTGACTACGGTAACAAAATCATCGACGCTCATCGATGTCCCCATTCCAAACATAATGAGTTGTATCAAAGGCGTGATCAACGCGGTAAACTTGAATCCGTCCAGGTCAACAAAATAAGAAGGGTAATATAATGCAGTGGTAACGGCCCCAAAGATCATGATGGTGTACGAAAATCCTTTGAGGTGTTCAAATCCCTTGCATGAAATGCTGCAGGCAATGAGGAAAGAAATCAAAAATGGACCGGCATTCGCGAGGCCTGATGTGAGCGTAATGCCAACCGAGACGACAAGACAGATGACTGCGATGCCTACGGTGAGTTTATAAAAATTGCTGGTTTTCAAAATATCTTACAGATTAGCAATAGAAATGTAGTGGCAAAGAAAAACATCCCCTGGCAAGGCGCGGATGGCATTGCCAGGGGATGCCTGGTCAATTAACTATAAAGTCTGTCGTGAGAGCGTTTTTCATCCCATTCTTTGGTAGGGGCGAAATAGGTCGTGTCGGAAGCATGAAGGTGTTTCTTTACTTCTTCATCAACCAACTCAATGCCCAGTCCCGGTGCAGAAAGAGGCACAGGTGCATAGCCTTTGTCAATGAGTTTTCTTCCGTCGGTGGTTTTCACCATACCTTCCCACC
>JAYVRH010000548.1:0-4511 GCA_043776495.1 Cyclobacteriaceae bacterium | reverse complement strand
TTTCTTCGAAGGTGGCAGCATATTCTTTAATGTAACGATCTCCAGAAGGGTCTACTATTTCTCCGCGCTGGAACACAGGACCAATCTTAAGATAACCCCATTCCCCGATTTTACCGCTGAGTAGCACATCAGCCTTAAATTCTCGGAACCTAAGGCGGTAGTAGTCGATTGAATTTGTCACATTGATGTCAGGGCGTTGGTTGATATTCTGATTAAACACTGATTCATTTCCCCAGCCAAAAAAATTATTAACATGAGGAGATTTTATATCAGCATTGAGTTCAAGGTCCCATTTCCCTGCAAACTGCGGAAACCTGCCCATATACATCGCATTTAATGAACGTGTCCGGATAGCATAGCTGCCCTCCAATATATGGTGTGATTGGTAGGGCTTCTTTCTGAATCCATGGGCAAATGTTGAAAACCCCGTACCAATGAATACTCCATCGTCAATGTCATAGGCGATCTTGTTGTTCTGAATAAACTTATTATACTCAAAAGACTTACGATCATAATCATTTACCTGTGGATCATCAGAAGTTCGATCATGAATCCTCGCCCCTTCCAATTTGCTCCCATCCTCATTATCATATAGAAATATATTTGGACCATTAGACTCGTTCCTCACCTCATCTAAGCCGTCTCCCCCGATGATCCTCACCTTGGCCTTCGTCTGCCCACTCCCGGAAAAATGAAACACATCATCTCCCGCAAAGCCATAGAGTCGTAATTCACTTGTTTGATCTTTAACGAATTCCCTTTCCAGCAATATTTTTCCCCGATTTCCTTCCTTGTCCCTTCCAAACATCTGGAGGTTCAGATTACCATTGGCGAGCGTATTTATTTCAAACCACTCTCTCTTATTTGAACCCATAATGTCCACCTCCCTGGCCAGGAAACGATAGTATGATCGGGCGTTCTCTACCAGAATTTCCCTACGGGCCTTGAGTTTGCCAGCGATTACTTTTCCATGCAAAGCATAAATCTCAGGTGGCCACAGCTTCAAAGCGGAGTCGATCACCTGATCAGTAAGAAGTGTTGAAAGTTCCAGCGCTGTGATGAAGAATTCCTCTTCCGGAACGGCATTGAGAAAACTCTTGTCAAACCAACGTCCCACGTACATCAGCCCGGGAGCCCATCGGATTTTCGAATCAAATCCTTCCAGGTTGGGAGACAAGTATGGTTTTCGCCATTGGTGCGGAACAAATCCTTCATTTACAAAAAAAGCACGGTCACGATCACGAGGTATCGGGCGATAAATCTTTGCCTTTAAGTGTTTAAATTCTCCCCATCGCCATTGATCGTCGTGACGGTCCCAATCGCCAATCCACATATCAAACAGCCTGGACCTCAATACTAACTTCTGATCAACCTGAACATCATGATCTTGTGCCATATGCTCCAGCAGCCTTCTGGTGCTAATGATCCTCTCTGGATTTCCAAATGTTGGGAAATCCCTTCCATCACCATCCACACGCTCCTCAAAAGTCATTATCTCGCCAGCAAAATCCTTTCGATAAATACCCCACCTGGGATCATCGGGAGCATAGACTAATTGTGGGTTCGCGTGATAAATACCTGCCGCTTTCGCCAACGGAGGAATTACCAAAGGTGCGTATGGATGAGAAGCAGAGACCTGATCCTGCTTCACCGTTTGCAAAAAGGTTTTTCGAAATGCAGTGGGCAGCGCTTTAGTCGGATATTTCTCTACTGATCTCAAATTATATTCTTTGCCCAGAGAATCTCTCAAACGCAGCGTCATGGTCTCAAATCCTCCACCCTTTTGCAAGATCTTCAATCCTCCTTTGGCCCGTCCTATATCAAAAGCTTGCAAATGAATTTTTTGTGCCCATTCGGTACGATAGTTTTCACCAAGGAGCATTCTTCTAAAACTGCCAGCATTGTACCGGTAACTTGCACGCGTGGTTGTCCAGAGGGTATCTGTCTCTGTTGAGATAAATTTCTTGAGTTCAAGCGGCCTCACTTGCGCAAGCGTTGCCGAAAATAGTTTGCCACCGGCGGCATAATACTCCACGACTGCACCTCCATTGTGAGTTATCAACATACGCGCGAAACCAATATCAGAAGAAGCAAACTTTGAAAAGCCTTTCAATTTCACAGGAGTCGATTTTGACCCAGCACCGCTGACCACATAGGAAATACTATCACTCTCTATGTGTTGTAACGAATGTTCATGACCGCTGATGTAAGTCGTACCAGGATACTGTTCCATGATTTCTCGCAGGCCCCGGCGCATGGACTTATTGAGCGGATGTGCAAAGTCCTGAATGTTTCCAAAAATTTTGCGGTAAAGCGGCATGAGTGAGCCAATGATTGGCAAAGGCAGGTAATAATTCTTATTAATTTCAGTCAACGGGAAGAGGTGGTCTTTAAAAGTAAAAACACCTCCATGCTCACCATAGGAAAAAACAGGGTGATGCCCTAGTACCAGGACCCGCTTTCCCTGGTTTCGATTTAGGATATCATCAAGTTGAATGGTAATATCAACCGGCGTTTTCGCCTCGCAATGACTGCTTTCTCCAGCCGGTTTATCCCAAGGATGAAGAAACCATTGAGTGTCAATAATGGCAAGTACCAAGTCATTGCCCAAGTGAATTTCCTCCGGGCCAGGACAACCATCGCGGGGCAGAAAATGGATTTTTCGATTCTTAAGAGAGTCAATGAATCTTTGTTGGTTCAAGAGTGAATGCACTCCACCACGCTGGCCTTTTTTCCAGTCATGGTTACCTGGAATAAAATAAAGATTGTCAAACTCCGACGCGAGGGAAATCTCTTTTAATAGAATTTGCTCACTTACCGCCCGGCTCTTATTTTGCCTATCAGGAAGGCCTTTAGGATAAATGTTATCTCCTAAAAAAATTGCAGCGGAAGGCGCATCGTACAATTTTGCATGTTTTGAAATGATATCAAGTGTATTGCCAAAAGTCGTTTCACCCGCGTCTCCGATGAAATAAAGTTGATATGCAATTGAATCATTCTGGGCATAACTAAGAAGTGCATATAGGGAGAATAGCCCACTAAGAAGAAAACGACGCATACATCAAATATAGCATCTGCACGGAATGAATTTAATATCACTTCAATATAAAGGCAATTTGAAGACCATACAGACCTTCGGGTGGTTATCTTGATTGACAAACTTGAACCACTTCCCCAACCTTACATCCTCCACAAGACCGGACTTGATAAGTACTTTGACAGAAGCAACATTTTCCGCGTCCACAAAAGTACCCACTTGATTGATTTCAGGCATTTTTCTCAACATTTCCATTAATTTTCTGCATACTTCCGTAGCATAACCTCGCCCCCAATGCGTTGGGCTTAGTACATAACCGAACTGAATCTTGCCCTCATCATGAAGCAATCCGAAACTTCCGACAAATCGATTATAATCTTTCAAACGAATGCTAAACGTGTAATCCGTACCGGCAGCCCAACCTTGAATGGCATACCTCAGAAAGGACCGTGTATCTTCTAAATTTTGATGTGTTGGCCATGACATAAATCGCGTAGCCTCCGGCTTACTGGCATACGTATAAAATATTTCCTCAGCTTCTTCGTATTTTAACCGTGACAAACGAAGCCGCTGTGTATCAAATTGTTCAGGAATAGGCAGTTTCATCAAATTAAAAGATCATGGCAATGGGTTCAAATATCGTTCATCAATACTTCAAAAAAGAGATAGAAGGTACAAAAATCATGGTAAAAATTAATCCCATACACTTGAAGGGAACAGAAATTATCGTAATCAAGAAAGGCGTCATAGAGCGCCGCGAACTGGAATTTGACATTGCCATTTTTGATGACCTAAGAGCGGATGGCTTTGAAGCGGCCAGCCCACTTGAGTTTAATTTGTACGAGTCGGGACTGGCATGATCACGTTGCAAGGGAATATTATTTCTTAATTCAAAATGGTCGGTTATTTTTACGGATTGTTTTGACTTGATAACTTGAAATATGGGACGTGTATTCGAAAAACGTAAGCACAAGATGTTCGCCCGCTTTGACAGGATGGCAAAGGGGTTCACTCGAATTGGAAAAGACATTGCAATTGCTGTAAAGCTTTCCGGGCCCAATCCGGACAACAACCCACGACTGCGGTTGGCAATTCAGAATGCCAAAGGCATAAACATGCCAAAGGACAGGGTGGAAAACGCCATCAAGCGCGCAGTGTCCAAAGAAGAAAAGGACTTTGAGGAAGTAGTGTACGAAGGATATGCGCCACACGGAGTACCTGTGCTGATAGAGTGTGCTACCGATAATACAACCCGTACCGTCGCCAACATAAGGCTCCGCTTTGGAAAGAAC
Source organism: Cyclobacteriaceae bacterium (assembly GCA_043776495.1). Classification (GTDB taxonomy): domain Bacteria; phylum Bacteroidota; class Bacteroidia; order Cytophagales; family Cyclobacteriaceae; genus ELB16-189. The sequence continues at coordinate 182 of JAYVRH010000548.1, read as the reverse complement.
GGCGGCACGATGGGAAACTCAGGCTCCGTTTCATTTATGTTCGAACGAAAAGGTGTTTTCAAGTTTGATCCCGCAAAGTTGAATCTCGATGAACTCGAACTTGACCTGATCGATGCCGGTGCGGAAGACATCCAAAAAGAAGTCGATGAAATCCTTATCTATACAAAGTTTACAGAATTCGG